>SXOM01000662.1 GCA_005776735.1 Pseudomonadota bacterium | reverse complement strand
CCTCGTGAGCCCGAGCGGGTTCGAGAGGGCGAATGCGCAGGGAGGCTCCGTTGTTCCACAAGGTAGCGCCCCACAGGGCGACGCGCCGCGACCGTCCGTGCCGGCCTGGCGGCCGGCGTGCACCGAGGCGGGCGCGCGTCGCGCGGCCCCCCGATAGGCTCCCCGATGCTCCTTCGCGCCGCCCTCCTCGTCGGACTCGCCGGCTGCCCCGCCGACGAACCGCCGGGCGCCAGCGACTCCACCCCGGGCGACACCGCCGAGGGCCTGCCCGGCATCGACCCGCCGTGGACCCGCGACGAGGTGGCGTCGCCGGGGTCGGTGACGTTCTCCGAGCTGGCCTACAACCCCGGTGGCGACGGCGAGTTGGAGTGGATCGAGCTGTACAACCCGATGGTGTACGAGCTCGACCTGTCGGGCTGGGCGCTCGACGGGGCCGTGGTGTACACGTTCGCCGAGGGCACGCGCATCGGGCCGGGGGGGTACCTCGTGGTCGCCGCCGACCCGGTCCGCCTGTCCGCAGAGGCCGGGGTCGAGGGGGCGCTCGGGCCGTACACCGGTCGGCTCGACGACGACGGCGCCCGGTTGGACCTCATGAGCAACGGGGGTCGCCGCATCGACTCGATGCGCTATGGCGACGACGACCCGTGGCCGGTGGCGGCGGACGGCTCGGGCGCCACGCTCACCAAGCTGCGGGAGGACACCGCGAGCGACCACGCCGAGAACTGGACGGCGAGCCCCGCGCTGGGCGGCACGCCGGGCGCCGCCGGCGGCGTCGACCCCGCCACCCCGGGCGAGCGCATCCAACTCATCACGCCCGACGCCGAGTGGGCGTATGACGACAGTGGGGCCGAGCCCGATGGCGACTGGTCGCAAGCGACCTTCGACGACGGCGCGTGGGCCCGCGGGCCGGCGCCGTTCACCGCGGGGCCGGTGGCGGGCACGGTCGAAGCGACACTGCGGATCACCGCCGACAACTACTACGGGGCGTACCTCGGCGCAGCCGACGGGTCCGGCCTGCGCCTGGTGGCCGAGGACCCCGACGGCGACTGGACCAGCGTGGACTCGTTCACCCTCGACGTCGGCGCCCGCGACCACCTGTACATCGCCGCGTGGGAGGCCCCGTGGGACGACGGCGGCCCCCAGATGACGATGGCCGAGGTGGAGCTCGACGGGGGCGTCGTAGGCACCGGGATCGACGCGGCGGAGTGGATCCTCGGCGCGGTCGAAGGTTGCCCCGGCACCGCGCCGACCGACCCCCCGCCCGACGTGGACGAGCTCGCCGGCCTCGTCGCCGCCGCCGAGTCCTCCGCCGAGTGGGCCGAACCGGCCGTAGAGGCCGACCGCGCCGCCGATCCGTGGGGCTGGGCGTTGTCCTCCGCCTTCGACGCCGACACCCGCTCGGTGTGGGTCGACACCTTCGGGAGTGTGTCGGTCACCAACACCGACAACACCTACGCGCTGTTCCGAACCGTCGACCCGCTCCGGGGGAGGCTCGGGGCCACCGAGCTCGGGGCGGTGCCCACCACCGTCTACTTCCGCGCACCGTTCACCTTCGACGCCGACCCGACCCTCGCCACGCTGCTGGTGGACTGCCAGCTCGACGACGGCGCGGTGGTGTACCTCAACGGCGCCGAGGTCCTGCGGGTCAACCTGCCCGGCGGCGCCGTCGGCGCGACGACGTTGGCGGCCGCGGCGGTGGACGACGAGGGCGGGGTCGCGGCCGAGCTGGACACCACGGCCCTGATGCGCGGCGAGAACGTGCTCGCCGTGGAGCTGCACCAGGCCGCCGACCCCGACGACGACCTGCGCTTCGCGTGTGCCCTGAGCGCGCGGGTCACGGCCTCCGGGCGCGCGGCGGGTGTCCGAATCGACGAGCTCCCCGCCGGCGACGTAGCGCCGTTCTGGGTCGAGCTGCGGGCGCCGGACGACGCCGGCGCCGACACCAGCGGCCTGGTCCTCGCGACCTCCGGCGGCCAGGCGACCGAGCTCGGGTCGGGCGCGCTCGCAGCGGGCGAACGGCTGCTCGTCCCGGACGTCGGCTTCTCGCCCGACGACGGCGAGGTCCTGTACCTCTACAATGCTGACCAGACCATGCTCCTCGACGCGGTCCGGGTGACAACGTACGCCCGCGCCCGCGACGGGCAGGCGCAGTGGCGGAATCCCACCGAGCCGACCCCCGGCGTGGCCAATCGGATCGACGTCACGACCGCGGTGGTCGTCAGCGAGATCCTGTACAACCGCGGGGGTGGTTCGGCGGAGGAGTGGATCGAGCTGGAGAATCACTCCGCTGGCACGGTGGACCTGTCCGGGTGGCAGCTCGTGGACGCGGTGGGGTATGCGTTCCCGGAGGGCACCTCCCTGGCGCCCGATGGCCGCCTGGTGGTCGCCAAGGACCCCGACCCCCTCCGCGCGGCACAACCGGGCGCCACGGTTTTCGGCCCGTGGGCCGGCACACTCGACAACGGCACCGACCGCATCCTGCTCCTCGACGCGCGGGGCAACCCGGCCGACGAGGTGCGCTACTTCGACGGTGGCCAGTGGCCCGGCGCGGCCGACGGTGGCGGCTCCAGCCTGGAGCTGCGCGACGTGCGGGCCGACAACGCCGTCGGTGGTGCGTGGGCCGCCAGCGACGAACGCAGCCGCGGGGAGTGGGTGCAGGTGCGCTATCAGGGCGACGCCGAGCCGAGCGCCGTCGGCCCCGACGGCGCTTGGCACGAGCTCGTGGTCGGCCTCCTCGACGCGGGCGAGGTGCTCATCGACGACCTGAGCGTGGTGCAGGACCCCGACACCGCGCCGGTGGAGCTGGTCCAGGACGGGAGCTTCGACGATGCGGCATCCTGGCGCCTGCTGGGCACCCACCGCCACAGCGAGGTGGTGCCCGACCCCGACGATGGCGGCAACCCGGTGCTGCGGCTGGTCGCGACGGGCCCTACCGAGCACATGCACAACCACGCCGAGACCACCCTTTCGCGGCCGATCTCCACCCGCGAGTACGCCATCTCGTTCCGGGCCCGGTGGGTGTCGGGGAGCAACCAACTCCACACCCGTCTGTACTTCAACCGCCTCCCGCGGACCACGCTCCTCGACCGCCCGCAGGATGTCGGGACCCCCGGCGCGGCCAACTCTACGGCCGACACCGGGGCGGGCCCCACGTTCGTTTCGGTCACCCCGTCCGTCGCCGTTCCTGCGGCCGGCGAGCCGGTGGTGGTGCGGGCGTCGGTCGGCGACCCCGACGGCGTCGCCCGGGTAAGCCTGTGGTCGCGGGTGGACGGCGGCACCTTCACCGCCGCCGCGATGGAGCCGGACGGCGACGGGACCTGGCGGGGAACCCTCGACGGGCAGCCGGCGGGCACCCTGGTCCAACTCTACGTCGACGCCGAAGACGACGCGGGCAACGTCGCGACATGGCCGGCGGCCGGCCCCGACTCCCGGGCGCTCCTTCAGTGGGACGACGGCAAGGCGGCCAGCAACGGGCTCCACAACCTCCGCCTGCTCATGACCGAGGCCGACTCCGACTGGCTGCTCGACGACCCCAACCTGATGAGCAACGATCGGGTGGGGGCGACGGTGGTGTACGACGAGGCGCAGGTGTATTGGGACGTGGGGGTCCGAACCAAGGGGAGCGAACGTGGCCGCCCCGAGACGCTCCGGCTCGGGTACGGGCTGCAGTTCCCCCGCGACGCACCCTTCCGCGGAAGCCACACCAGCGTGCTCATCGATCGTTCGGAGGGCGTCGGGTACGGTCAGCGCGAAGTGCTCGCCAACCTCGTCGGCGCGCGCGTCGGGCTGGTGTCTGCCGAATACAACGACCTCGCACACGTGATGACCCCGCGCCCCGAACACACCGGCGGCGCCGAGCTGCAGCTCGACCGCTTCAGCGACCTCGTGCTCGCAGCCCAGTTCGCCGACGGGGCCGACGGTTCGTTGTTCGACTACGAGCTGGTCTACTACCCGTTGACCACCGACGACGGCACCCCCGAGGGCCTCAAGCTGCCCCAGCCCGACTCGGTGATCGGCACCCCCATCACCGATCTCGGCGACGACCCCGAAGCGTGGCGGTGGACGTTCGGGCTCCAGAACAACCTCGACCTCGACGACTACTCGGCCATGCTGGCCCTCGGGCAGACCTTCGCCCAGGACGACGACGACTTCCTCGCGACCGTGGCCGACATCATCGACGTCGACCAATGGCTGCGCGGGTACGCGTTCGCCACGCTCGTCGGCGCGGTCGACAACTACGCCGGCGACGGTAGCCAACACAACGCCCGCCTGTACGTGCGCCCCGACGACCGGAGGGTGCTGTTGTTCCCGCACGACATGGACTTCTTCGGCGGCCCCACCAACGCGGTGGTCGGCAACGGCGACCTCGCGCGGCTCCTCGACGACCCGCTGCACCGGCGCACCTACCACCAACACCTGCAAGACCTGCTGGAGCGCGCCTACAACCCCACCTACCTCGGCCCGTGGTGTGATCGTTTCGCCGAGCTCCTGCCCGCCCAGGACTTCGCATCGCACTGTGGGTTCGTCGAGGACCGCGCCGCGTACGTGCTGCTGGACGCCCCCGACGCGGTGCTCGCCGAGTACCCGGTCATGGAGTTCGCCATCACCACCGGGGGCGGTGCCGACTTCTCGACCCCGGACGCCGAGACCGAGCTGCGCGGTCAGGGGTGGATCGACGTGCGCGAGATCGCCCTCGACGGCGCCACCCTCGCGGTCAGCTGGCTCGACGATCACACCTGGAGCGTCACCGTCCCGCTCGCGGCCGGCGTCAACGACCTGCGCCTGGTGGCCGTCGACCTCGGGGGTGACGAGGTCGGCTCCGACCGCGTGCGGGTCACGCGCGAGTAGGGGCCGCGCTTCGGGGGGCCGCCGCGCGACCGTCCCGAAGGCAGCGGGGGCCGCCCGGCGGCCCTACCGCACGAACGGGCGCACCTGCTTCACCACGAGCCGGCCGTCCTCGAGCACTTTCTGCTCGGTGTCCCACATCAGCGTCCCGGTCGGGGTCTCGCCGTCGAACGGCATCACCGCCTCGACCTCCCACAACAGCGCGCCCACCTCGCCCAGGCGCACGTCGGTCAGGACCTCCTCGTCGTCGCCGACCTCGCTGGAGCGGTCCACGCGCTCCACCTGCACGACCTCGCCGCCCTCCACGGTCAACAACGTACGCTCGGGGGTGACGCCGGGCTCCGCGGCCACCACGTCGAGATCGCCGACCTGCGCCTCGACGAGCCACCGGGGGTCGTCGGCCGTAGGGTTGCCGGTGAACGCCACGAGGTTGGCCTGTTCGTCCTCGGCCTGGTCGTTGACCAGCACCGCCATCGCGACCGCGGACGGGTCCATTCCGTACCACGCGCGCTCCTCCCACGCGCCGGCCGCCCACAGGCTGGCCCACACCACGCGCAGCGCGTCGGCGACGGGCTTCTCGTCGTCCTTGTCGTCGTCACACAGGCTCGGCCCCTCGTCGTCGGCGTCTTCGTCGTCCGCGACGCACGCGCTCACGCTCTCGTACAAGCCGGCGCCGGAGAACTCCACCCCATCCTCGGCGTTGGACGACGACCGGAGCCGCACCATCACGTCGCTCCCGCCGAAGGTGGTGCGCACCGCGTCGGCGAGGGTCGCGACGTCGGCGGGGTCGACCTCGGCGGCCCCCATCGCCGCCCGCAGCGCGGCCAGGCGCTCGGCCCGGACCGCAGCATTGGAGAGGAACGTCTCGTCGGTGTGCCACGCGGCCAGCGTCTCGCCGAACGTGGCCACCCCGACGCCGGGAGCATCCCACGTGTGGGTGTCGAGGAACCGCTGGTACCACGCGAACGGAACCACGAACCCGTCGAACTGCACACCAGGTTCGATACGTTGGTAAAGGGTCGCGAGGTTGGTGCCCTTGGCGCCGAAACGGAGGAAGCTCTCCCGCCGCTCGCCGGCCGTGGCGGTCGGCACCTCGACCAGGGGGACCAACGCCTCCCAGGCGGTGTCCGGCGGCGAGATCTCCACCGGGTCGGGCCGCATCGCCGCCCAGAACGCCTCGGCCTCGGCCGCGGTGGCGGCCTCGACGTGCAGCGCGTCGGCGGCGCACTCCAAGCGCACGAGCTGGCCCTCCCACGCCGCCAGCTTCGTCCATGGCTCGGCCGTGTAGCAGTTGGGGGTGTCACGGGCGCTCATGCGCACGTTGAGGTGGCTCAAGCTCGCCTGGCGGGTACCGGTGACCACCCCGGAGACCACGCGGTCCAGGTCCATCGGCGCTTCGTCGAGGACCAGCAGGTCCTGGTACCCGAGCTCGCCCGCGGCCGCGTCGCCGGCGAGGTCGGCCAACGCCTGGAAGCGCACCGTTCCATAGCCGACGGCCGTGTGGTAGGCCTCGTAGGTGACACTGTCATCGCCACGCACCGCGAACGGCGCGTCGTCCGGCCAGGACGTGACCGCCTCGCGCTGGTTGTTGGACACCGGGACGAACATCAGCTCACCGAGCCCGAACCGCGCCTGCAGTTCTCGCCACACGTACAACACCTCGTCGTAGGTGGGCACCGTGGCGACGTCCGCCGGGTCGTCCCACACGATGAACCCGTACCGCCGGGCACCGCCCGCTTCGTAGTAGTCGGCGATGTCGCCCCCCCAGTACACGCGCCGGTGGGGGTCGATCACCATCGCAACGTAGGTGTCCCACGCCAGGGTGCCGTAGGTGTCGGGGAACACCTCGCGCAGGAAGTCGTAGTGCAACGCGTAGCGCTGGGAGTTCACGAACATCGCCGGGAGTGGCGCGTCGGTGGCGGCGGGCACCAGGTACTTCAGGGCGTCGCCCTGGTCGACCGGCGGGGAGTCCGCCGCGAGCGCATCCCACTGTGCGGCCTCGGTGAGCAGTTCTGTGCACACGACCTCGCCCACGCGCGCGTTGGCCAGGTCGCACGTGGTCGGGTCGGACGTGGGGGAGGTGTCACACGCGCCGAGGAGCAGCGTGAGCGCGACCGCTCCCCGGGCGGAGGTCACCGCCGGCGCCGTGCCGCGAGGCCCACCACCGCCGCGCCGACCGCGATCAGGGAGGCCGCACCGCCGCCGCTGTTGCAGCCGAGGAGCGGGGTGACGTCGGCCACCTCGGCACACCGCTCGTCGCCGGTGTGCCAGGTTCCGTCGGCTTCGCGGGCCGCCACGGTCACGCACGCCTCCTCGGGGAGCACGCCGGCGTCCACCGCGAAGGTGTGACCCGCCTCCATCCCCCGGGCTTCGCGGGAGGCGTAGGCCTTCCGTACGCCCTCGGGCGTGGTGAGGACCCACGCCGTCACCAGGTCGGCGCCCGCGCCCGCGCCCATGTCGGCCGTGACCTCGCCGATGAGCTGGAACGAGCTCCCAGACCACTCGGCGTCGACCGCCGTGATCTCCGGCGTGACGCCGTGCACGCTGCTCAGCGCGTCGCCGGTGGTGAACGACACGATCTGCTCGGTCCCGGCGCCGTCGGTCGGCGTGAGCGTCATCGTGAACGTGGTGTCGGGCGCCAACGGCGCGTCGAGCACCAGCTCCAGGATCCAGTCGCTCGGCGTGTCCTCCACGCTGCCGACCACGGCGCCGTCGGCGTCGCGCACGGTCAGGCTCCAGGGCCCGATGCCACAGTTGCCGTCGGTGAACAGGACCACGGGCGCCACGTCCACGGCGACCCCGGTGGCGTCGGCCTGGGGGAAGGTGAAGTTGGGCGTGGCCTGGGCGCACATCTCCGGCGCCGCGATGGCGATGTCGGCGAGGGCGAGGGGAACGAGGGCGAGGACGAACATCGGAACTCCGGTAGCGTGACCAGCCCAGGATGCAACCCGCGTGCCGGCCCCGACGATCGAGCCCGCATCGAGGTTGCGGCGGAGGTCGCCTCCCGACGGTGCGACTCGGAGGTCGCAAGCTGTCGGTACCGAAGTCATCTACGGTCCAGCACCCGCAGGAGGCCCAGAGGTCGGGCAACCACCCCCAAGTCTTCGGTGCCTCCCGCCGCGTCGCGTCCTCGACACCCGACCTGCCCTCCCCCTCCCACACCGCGCGCAGGTTCACCGACATCGCGTCGTCGGGCAACTGACTGCACCCACATCACGCTGTCCAGCGACAGCGCGGTGACGGAGGAGGGCGCGCCGGCCCTCCCTCCCCCACAGCCCCGTCACTCGCGCTCGAACCGCAGATACTGCCGCGCGAGCTCCTGCCCGACCCACGTGGCAGCCTCGGGGGCGGCCCACGGCGACCGAGCCCGGGCAATCGACGGCGGGGGTCGCGGCGGCGGGGGCGGCACGGGCGCTTCTGCAGCGCAGGACTCGAAATACCGCCCGAGTGGCCCCGGCTCCAGGCACCACCGCCCGTCCTCGCAGGGGGCGAACGACGCCATGACGAGCAGCCCGGCCGCGCCTGCGGGTGCAATCGAGCCGCCCTCGAAGCCACAGTACCGTTCGGAAACGTCCCGCGGCCGACATTCGCGCCCGCGGCACCGGGCGGTGTCCAGCGGAGTCGGCGGCATCGGGCGGCAGGTCGGGTCGGTGGTCGACCAGAAGACGGGGGCGCCTTCGGCCGCCAGGGCGGCGACGAACGCGTCCCGGGCGCGTGTGGCAAATTGGACGCCGTCGCGGGCGCCCGGCCGCAGCGCCACCTCGGCAGGGGTCACGATGACGAATTCATGGAGCACCACTTCGACGTCGGCCGCCGCCGCGAAGCTCGCGAAAAGCAGCGTCGGGCCCGTCATGGGAGACCGAGCTCCACCAGCGCCGCCGCGACGGCCGCGTCCTTCTCGGCGGCGCCAGCGCGGCTGCACAAAACCCGCGTCAGCGCGGGAGACATCTCCCCGCCCACCATCGCCTCGCCCGGGCACACGATCGGGGAGGTCCACACCTGCCCCACCGCGAGGCCGGCGCAATCGGGGAGCACCACGAGCGCGCGAGCCGTGGTGGTGCATCCGGTGTCGGTCATCACGCTCACGCCGCCCTGGCCGCGCGATTCCCCGTCGCGGGGCGCGGTCGGGTCGTCACACCACCTGTCGAGGCACCGCCCCTCAGACGATACCGGCGGGCGCCCCCCTCGGAATGCCAGGAACCCGTTGAGGGACAGCGCCACGTCGAGCCCCCGGGCGCGGAGCGCCCGCACCCACAATCGCCGGACGTGCCGCGCCATGCGGAGCCCGGCGCGCTGGTCGGCGTCGGTGTCCGACACGATCCGCACCGCGACCCGATCGACCTGCCACACGGT
>SXOM01000661.1 GCA_005776735.1 Pseudomonadota bacterium | reverse complement strand
CGGGGCGGCGTCGAGGTGCGCAGGTGTGTGGGCTCGGGCGGCGGGGCGGCCGGGGCGGGCGTCGGCGTCGTCGGGAGCACCGGCGGCGGGGGCACGGCGCGCGGCTGTGGCGCCGACCACGACTCGTGTACGCTCACCGGCGTGGCCTGCGAGAGCGGCGGGGCCGAAGTGCGCGGCGGCGGAAGCGGCTCGTCGTCCTCCTCCGCCAACATCTGCGCGATCTTCTCACGGCTCCAGAACGAGGTGCTCTCCCCCTTGCTGGACGGCGCCTGTCGGACGCCGCCGCGCGCCATCGGCGCCGCGATGCTCGTCGGCCCTCCGAGGATCTCCTGCTGGATCGTGGGCAGCGGCGCCGCGGCCGGTGCGGCGCGGCGCCCCGCCTCGTGGGCCCAATCCGCCAGGGACTCGCCCTGCACCTGGGCGGCCACCGACGCCAGGACGTTGGCGGCGTCGAGCGGAAGCGGCCGCTCCTCTGGCGCCCACGCCAGGATGTTGCACAAGAACTTGCGCACGTCCTCGACCCAGCGTTTGCCGCGCGCGGCCTGGAAGTCCATCCCGACCACCCGGTCGACCACCGCGTCGTCGTGCCCGTCGGGCTCGCGCGGAAGCTCGCCAAACGGCGCCTCGCTCAGGAGACTGTGCAGGACACAACCCAGCCCGTACATGTCGGTGGTGCCGAGGTCGGTACGGCCGTGGGGCTCCCGGGTGGATCGACGGGGCACACCCCAGCCCTCGACCGAAACGTTCCCGTTCGGCTCCACCTTGATGTTGGCGGGGCGGAGGTCGCCATGGACGGAGCGGTCCTCCTCCGCGATGCACAGGATGTCGGCCAAGGCCGACCCGAGCTCGAGCGCCGCCCGCAGCGGGGGGCGCTGGCGCTCGAGGAGCACGTCGAGGCCCTGGCCCGGTGCCCCGCCTTCGCGGGCCAGCACCTGCCCGAGCTCACCTGACTCACGCGTGTAGTGGAAGCCCTGCGTCTGCATGCAGCGTCAGGGCTAACGCATTCGCCCGGCGGATACCGCGGGGCCGGGCAAGACGCGGCGACCCGGGGCGCGGGTCGGCGTGCTCGCGACGGAGTGCGGTCGAGCGTGCCCGGCTCGACGAGCCGGTCACCACCGGGTCCTGCCGGGCCGGGCGAAATTGGCGTTCGCTCCCGCGCAGGTTCGCAAGCGAACCTGCGCTCCGCTCAGCCAATTCCGCCCGACCCGTCACCCGCCACGTCACCGACCCGGCCGCCCGGGGGAGGCGTTTGGCACGACGGGGGGACGCCGAACCGCGAGGGTCTGGCTGCACCGGCCCGACCGCGGGGCCGGGCAAGACGCGGCGACCCGGGGCGCGGGACCGTGCCCGGTCAGTACGCCCACAGCCGGCAGTTGTCGCCCACGGTGGCCAACCAGCGGCCGCGCGTGGAGAAGCTCATCGCCACGACGGGGCCGGTGTGGGCCTCCAGGCGCGCCGGGTGCGCGCGCGCCGCGGGCGGGCCCTCCACGTCGGCGATGGCGACCACTCCCGCGAGGGTGCCCAAGGCGAGCGTGCGCCCGTCGTGCGCCAGCGCCCCGCAGGCGCTGTCGAGCAGGCGCACGGTCCGCGGTTGGCCGTGCAGCCACACCGTGACTCCCCCCTCCACCACGCCGACGACGCGCGCCCCGTGGGCGAAGCGCAGGGTGTGGTGGGTCGCGACGCCGTCCGGCAGCGGGCCACCGAGCGGCGTGACCCGCATCTCGGCGTCGACGCTCCGCGCGAGCAGCAGCTCCCCGTCCCGAGCGCCCAGTGCCGTCCCCTCGGGCACCGACAACGTACGGACCCTCCGCCCGTCCTCGTACACCTGGACCTCGCGCGAGTGGGCCGATTCCCCGATCACCGCGAGTCCGCCGCGCCAGAAGCGGAGGCCCGACTCGCCGGCCAGGCCGGTGTCCACGGAGAAGGAGACGTCGCCGCCCGAGCGGACTTCGACCCGACCGCTGGCGCTGAGCACGGCGATGTCGCCGCCACGGGTGGCGAGGTGCACCGGGTCGGGCGGGCCCACGTACAGCGGCCGCGCGCCGAAGGAGGGCTCCACCGAGACCACGCGCCCGTCGCGCTGCGCGAGCAGCAGGGTCTCCTTCGCGCCCAACCAGGACAGCGCCCGCGGCGCTTCGGCCGGCACCGCGAGGACCGGCTCCAGCGCCTTGGCGGCGTGCAGGTAGTGCGCCCCCTCGGCCCGTCGACCGCTCACGCGCCACCACCTCGCCGGTCGGCCACGATGGCCGCCACCTCGTCGGTGCTCACCGGGATCGGGTAGTTGCCGTCGAAACAGGCCATGCACGCCGGCGTGCGCGTGGTCTGTCGCAGGCCCTCGACGCTCAGGAAGGTGACGCTGTCGACGCCGAAGGTCTTGGCCCACTCGGCTTCGGGCACCCGCGCGGCCACCAGCTCCGCCTTCGACGGCATGTCGATGCCGTAGAAGCACGGGTGCCGCACGGGGGGCGAGAAGATGGCCAGGTGTACCTCTTTGGGCTTCACCGACCGCACCAACTCGGCGAGGCGGCGCACGGTGGTGCCGCGCACCACGCTGTCGTCCACCAGGATGACCCGTCGCCCCTCGAGGATCTCAGGGATCGGGTTGAGCTTCAGGCGGAGCGCCGACTGCCGTGTGGCGGCGTCGGGCATGATGAACGTGCGGCCGCTGTAGCGGTTCTTGATGAACCCCTCGCGAAACGGGAGCCCGAGCGTCTCGGCCATGGCCTGCGCCGCCGGACGGGAGGTGTCCGGCACCGGAACGACCACGTCGGCCTCCAGGCCTTTGGCCCGCCATTCTTCCCCCAGCCGCCGGCCGAGGTCCCACCGCACCTGGAACACCCGCCCGTCCTCCATCTTGCTGTCGGGGCGCGCGAAGTAGATGCGCTCGAACAGGCAGCGATGGGGCTGCGGCGCCCGGACCGGCTCGATGCGCGGCGGCTCGCCGGCGGCGAAGAGCATGACGCACCCCGGCGGAATCTCGCCCAGCACCTCGAAGCCCAGCGCGTCGAGCGCGACCGACTCGCTCGCGACGCACCACGCGCCGGCGCCGTCGGTGCCGTACACGCCGGGGCGCACGCCGAACGGGTCGCGGAAGGCGACGAGCGTGTCCTTCCCGCCGATCTCGCACAGCGCCGCGCAGGTGTAGGCCCCACGCACCTGGTCGAAGACGTCGCGAACCGCGTCCTTCACGTTCTCCACGGCGGCGCCGCGGAGGCCTTCGGCGAAGACCAGCATGATCGGCTCGACGTCGCATCCCGACTGCACGCGGATTCCGCGACGGGCCAGCCACGCCTCGAGCTGCGGCACGTTGGTCACGTTGCCATTGTGGGCCATCAGCACCCCGGGCCGCCGGGTGTGGAAGGGCTGCGCGTCCTCCCGGACCCCGGCCCCGACGGTGGGGTAGCGCACATGCCCGATGGCCGCCGTGCCGGGCAGCGAGCCCAACCGCTCGCCCCCGAAGACCTGGCCGACCATGCCCAGGTCCTTCACCAGGTGCACGCGGCTCCGGTGCACCGTGCCGATGCCGCAGGCGTCCTGCCCCCGGTGTTGAAGCGCCTGCAGCGCGTTGGCCGCAGCGCCGGCGGCGCCCTCGACGCCGATGAGGCCGACGAACCCACACATTCAGGCCTCCAGGAGCTTGACCAGGATCAGCGCCTGGTAGTGGGCGTCGTAGTCCGCCCGGTGTTTCTGGGTCAGGTCCTCGGCCGGCAACGAGAGCCGCTCGGCGAGCACCTCCTTGCTGGAGTCGAACCAATGCACGCCGAGCTTGCCGGTGGCCAGGGCCTTGGTGTCGAGCGCCTTGTACCCGAAGGGGTTCGGCAGCTCCTCCGCCGCGTAACACCAGCTCACGAACGACCAATCGAAGGGCGCGTTGTGGCCCACGAAGACCGGCTTGGTGCCGGGCCGGACCTGGGCGCGCGTCCACTCGGCCAGGCGCAGGAGCGCCTCCCGGCGAGGCAGCCCGTCGCGGCGCAGCGCCTCGATGTCCAGGCCGTTCACCTTCATTGCGCCCGCGTCCACCCGGGGGCCCTCCGGCCGAAGCTCGACGTAGAAGGTCTCGCCGAGCTGCAGCGTGCCGGCGTCGTCGGGGACGACGGCGACGGCGCCGAGGGAGATCATGTCGTAGAGCGCCGGCACCGGGCCCGAGCACTCGATGTCGATGCAGAAATACGTCGCGCGGGTCTCGACCATGGCCGCCGGGCTAACCCATGAGCGCCCGTCCGGGGCCGTCCGGATACGGTTGCCGCGTGAGACTCGTGAGCACGCTCCTGTTCCTGGTGGGCCTCGGCCCGAGTGTGCTCGCGCTCGCCACGTTCGTGGGGCTGGGCGTGCTGCGCGGCCTGCCGCCCCTGCAGATCGCGCTGGCGGCCTGCGCGCTGGTGGTGTTGCCCATCGGGGGCCTCGTGCTGGCGACCAACCGGCGCCCGTGGTCGTTGGGGCTCGGGATGTGCGCGTGGCCCGCCGCCCTGGCGCTCATCCTGCCCGGCTATTTCCCCGGCGAAGCCGAGGAGGCGACCGCCACCGGCCTCGGCGTCCTCGCCGCGTTCGGTGGGCCCGACGCCACCGCGCGCGCCGCCCGCTTCGGCCGTGAGCTGGAGCTCCCGGAGTCCGACGGCAGCCTCCCGCCCCCCGAGGCCGAACGGGCGGTCGCGCCGTGTGCGCCGGCCGCGGTCGCGCTCGCTTCCGACCAGGTGGCGCTGCCCTACGAAGGCCAGGGCCACAGCATGTCGGTGCCGGTCCAGTTCGGCGAGACCGAGCTCCCGATGCTCTTCGACACCGGGGCCACCGTCACCACCCTGAGCCGGCGCGGCCTGTCGTCCTTGGGAATCCGTGTCCCGTCCGACGCCCCGGAGATCACGCTACGCACCGCCAACGGCGAGCGCACCACGCGCCTGGTGCTCATCCCCAAGCTCTGGGTCGGTGGCCTCCCGGTCGAGGGGGTGACGGTGGGCGTATGCGACGAGTGCGAAGACGAGAAGAGCGCGGGTCTGCTCGGGCTCAACGTCTCCGGCCAGTTCCTGGTCACGGTCGACACCGCCCGCAAGGAGGTGGTCTTCCAGGGGCGCGAGGGTCGCCAGGACCGGGTGGTCGACATCGGGCCCTGGCTCAAGGTTCGGGCCACCGCGCGCGTGTGGCCGGACGAGCGGGTCGAGGTCGAGGTCACCGCGGCCAATCGGGCCGCCCGCACGGTGACCGAGGCCGAGGTGGGCATCCACTGCCGCGACGAACACTTCGTCGCACGGGTCACCGACGTGGCACCCGGGGCCGAGGCGGTGTCCACGGCGCGCCTCCCCGCCGGCACCGATTGCGACAGCTACAGCGTCACGCTCGACCACGCGTGGTGGTGACCGGGATTCCGATGGGCGGTGCGGCGCGACCGTCCGCTCGCCGGGCCGGGGCCGCCCCGCACCGCGCGCCGTTGCGGGGCGCATCGCCTCGTGCCATCGTCGGCCGATGACCCTCAGCGGCGGGTGAAACTCCAGGTCGCCGTCTCGGTGGTCCGCGAATCGAGCGTGGCCTTTCCCGAGGTCGGCGCCCCGACGAGGTGGGTCGTGCGGACGACGCGCAGCTGGTGGGGAACCAGCGTGACGGGCTCGGCGTACAGTTCGACTTCGAGCGCTGCCTCGGCCGTCGCGAGTCGGTTGTTGCTCGAGGCCGCCGCGGCCTGGTGGTCGCGGATGGCGACCTTGAGCGCCCCCGGGTTCGGAACCATCCGCAGGGTGAAGCGACCGCACGGGGTGGTCGTGGCGCGCGGACAGGGCGCGGTCCCGTCGCTCCCCTGGGTCACGTCGTGTTGCACCGAGGTGCCGCCGAGGAAGGTGACGGGGGCGGACACGGTGAGATGGTCCGGTTGGCCGGGGTAGAAGGTCTGGCCCGCCCAGGAGCCCACCAGGCGCGACCACCACTCGTCCGTGGCGGTGCGCAAGCCGGCGTCGGAGAGTTGCGCCTTGAACGCCTCCACGCGAGGCCCGGACAGCGTACGTGACGCGCGGAGCAGGCGCTCCGCGGCCGCGCGCTGGGTGCTCGGGTCGAGGAGCGCGGTGACGGTGGCCGCCGCGGACACCCGCAGCGACGGCGCGGCGGCCTGGAGGGCGGCGGCGACCCCCTCGGCGTCGTCTCCGCCGCGGGGCAGCCCGGTGGTCGCCTGAAGTGCGTAGTCGGAGGCGACGACCTCGAGCCCGCCGGTGACCGCGCGGACCGTCCACGTCCACGTCGCCGTGGTGTGCGCCGTCATCGCGGTGGCCGTACCCGCCTGCTCCGACACCCGATCGAAGGTGACGGCCCAACGGTCTTGGGCGCGCCAACCGAACGCGGGGCTGACCGGGCCCGCCAGCGCGGCGCCGACCAACCAGAGGATCATTTCACTTCGAACGGGAAGGCGATCTGCTGCTCCCGCGGGAGGGAATACAGCACCCGCTCGTCTTCTTCGTGCAGGATGTCGTGGGCGTGGAACGCGTACATTCCCGGCGTGAGCGGCTCGCGGGTGCGGATCAGGTAGTCTTCGCGGGTGTCGAACCCGACGACGTCGAACGCGACGTCGTCCTTGGCGACCCACAGGTTCACCAGGTCGTCCTCCGGGCCGAACACGCCCTTGACCCGCGCCTTGTTCACGAACTCGAGACGGCTCAGGTGCAGGTTCATCTGCGCGATCTCGCTCGGACGCAGCCGGGTGGTGAACACGAGCTCGATGATGCCCTTGGCGAGGTGCTCCTCGGGGATGTCCTGGATGCCGGCGTAGTGTGCGAGGCCGGTGCCGACCATCTGGATGCGCTGGCTGCCCAACGGCACGTAGGCCTTGGGGCCGACCGCGTAGAAGCCGGGGGTCTCGGGCTCGGGGTACAGCGCGAGCTGAAGGGGTTCGAAGTCCTCTTCTTCAGGGACCTCGGGGGCCAGGCCGCGCCCCTTGATGAACCCGTCCCGGCCGACGAGCACCCGCACGCCCTTGCGGCCGGAGAGGTCGTCGTCGTCCTCGGGGCGCCCGTCGTCGTCGACCTGGTGGTGGAGGACCAGACCTTCGGCCGGGAGCTCGATCGCGAAGCGCCCATCGGTGTCGGTGAAGTACCGCTGCATCACGCCTTCGACCACCACCGTGGCCTCGGGAACGGGCGCGCCCCAGATGTCCTTCACCTGCCCGGAGACCGTGCGCGTGTCTTCCGTGCAAGCCAGCAGCACCAGCGGGACCCACATGCCGGCAGCTTATCCCGACGCGGAGCGCGCCGCGGCCAGTACGTCGCGCAGGGGGCGGAGATTGGCGCTCCCGGTCCGGGAGAACCGATCGATGAGGCGGTGCCCGGTGCGCGCGAGCTCCAAGAGCCGCGAGATCCGGGTGTGGAGGTAGCGACTCTGGTGCATGGAGCGCGGATCCGTGCCGCGCCCCTCGCCATCGAGGATGCGTAGCGCCGCCTCCAGTTGCTCGATCGTACTGGAGACCAGGCGCAGCTCCCGCTCGCGGAAGACCCGGGCCACGAGCATCCACACGTCGGTCTCGGCGAGGAAGAGCCGCCGGCGCTCCCCCGGCGCCGGCTGGCGCCGGACGACCCCCCACTGCAACAGCTCGTTGAGTGAGGTGCTCACCATCCCGGCGCTCAGGCCCGTCTGCGCTTCGATCTGCTCGGCATCGAGCGGATCGGCGCTGAGGAAGAGCACGGCCCACACCCGCCCCAACGAAGGTTTGAAGTTCCAGAACCCGATGATCTCGCCGATGGCCTCGGCGACCAGCGCGACCGCCCGTGCGCGGGCGGCGGCGTCGGAGGCGGGCGGGCTCGCGGTGGGGGCGCTGGCGGTGTTCACAGATTTCAGTTAACACTGAAATCTGTGAACTGACCAGTGGCGGAGGATGCCATGGACCCGGAAGCTGCACCAGGGGTGGACCCCGGCGTCGTCGTGCGCCGCTTGGCGCCGGACGGCCTCGCCGGGCCGACACCGCGCGTCGGTGTCGGTGGGCCCGACGAAGTTTTCGTCCGGCTGGCCCCCCGCCTGCGGGAAGGCGAAGCGCGCCTCCGGAGCCTGGTTGGGAGCGAGGTCGACGTGGTCGCGGCCATCGGCCGCTACCTCGCGTCGGCGGGCGGAAAGCGCCTGCGGCCGATGCTCACGGCGCTCGGTGCCGGGGTGGTGGGCTTTCGTGGCGACTGGTCGGGCCTGATGTGTGTGGCCGAGCTCATCCACCTCGGGTCGCTGTTGCACGACGACGTGGTCGACGGGGCCGACCTGCGGCGGGGCCGGCCCGCGGCCCACACGGTGTACGGCAACGCCGCCACGATCCTGACCGGAGACTTCTGCCTGGCGCGGGCGGTGCTCCTGGCCGGGGAGGCGGGGGGACACCGAGCGGTGGTCGAGCTCGCCCGGGCGGTGACCGCCATGGCCGAGGGCGAGGTCCTGCAGCTTCAACGGGCGGGTAACCTGCATACTTCGCTCGATGCCTACCTCGAGATGATCGACAAGAAGTCGGCGGCGCTCATCGCCTGGGCCTCGGCGGCGGGCGCCTACGCCACCGGCGACGACGCCGCGGCGGTCGCCCTCGAACGGTTCGGCCGCGGCGTGGGCGTGGCCTTCCAGATCACCGACGACGTGCTGGACTACGCCGAGGGCACGGGGAAGGCCCCGGGCGCCGACCTGCGCGAACGGAAGCTCACGCTCCCGCTTGTGCACGCCATGGTGCGGGTCCCGTCGTTGCGGGCGCGCCTGAGCGAGCGTGCGCCCACCGAGGCCGAGGTCCCCGCTCTGGTCGACGAGGTCCGTCGGTCCGGCGCGCTCGACGCGGCCCTGGCCGACGCGCGGCAGCGCGTGGCCGACGCCCTGGCGTGCCTCGAGGTCCTCCCCGACGGGGTGGACCGCGACTCGCTCGCGGTCCTCGGTCGGTACCTCGTGGAGCGCGCCCGATGAAGGGGGAGCCGCTCCTCCCGGTCGCAGGCGACCCGAGTCGGGCGCCCGCCGTCCAGGCGATGTTCGCCCGGATCGCCGAGGGGTACGATCGGGCAAATGGATTGATGTCTTTCGGCATCGATCGTGCGTGGCGTCGGATCGCGATCCGAGAGCTCGGCGAGCGGGCCCGGGGCGACGTGCTCGACCTCTGCGCCGGCACCATGGACTTTTCGGGCATGCTGGTCGGGCAGGCACGCTCGCTCACCGCGCTCGACTTCTGCGCACCGATGCTCGAGCGGGGCGCGCACAAGGCGCCCACGGCGCGGCGGGTGTGTGCCGATGCGCGCGAGATGCCGCTGGACGACGCTTCGTTCGATGCGTGCGT
>SXOM01000660.1 GCA_005776735.1 Pseudomonadota bacterium | reverse complement strand
TGCCTCGCCGCCGCGCGGCGCGCCCTCGGGCCGTCGGGGCCGCTCACGCTGGACCTCCCCGCGCCCGACCCGGCGTGCCTGGCCGAACTGCACACGCCGGAGCGCCTCGCGTGGGAAGGCCGCCTCGGCGAGGTCCCGGTGCGGCGCACCCGCGAGGTGTTCCGGGCCCCGCTCCGCGGCGACCTGCGCCTGGTGGACCGGTTCTTCGTCGGCGACGCCGCGCCGGTGGTGAGCGAGCTGCGCCTGCACGTGGCCGCGCCCGACGAGGTGGAGTGGATGCTCGAGGCCAACGGCTTCTACGTCGACCAGATGTGGGGCGACCACGCCGGCAGTCCGGTGCGGGAGGGCTGCGACCGGCTCCTGGTCCGGGCCCTGCCGTTGCATTGACCGCAGCGGGCCGCGCGGCCGCCTCGGCCCCACGCCGGCCGGAGGCCGGCACGGACGGTCGCGGCGCGGACCCCGTCACCCGCGATCAGCGCACGCCGTGGATCTCCCAGCTCTGGTTGGCGCAGTCGAAGCACTTCCCGGCGTAGTTGGCGGTGAACGTGGCGTCGAAGTTGCTGCGGTCGGTGAACGCGCCGGTGATGGAGTAGGTCTCGGTGCAGGTGCCCGACAAGGAGTTGTCGGCGTCGAACTCACCGGTTCCCGTGACGGACCCCACCATCTGGCCCGGTTGGGTGCCGCCGCCGTTGAACTTGATGGTCGGGTCGAGGTCGGTCACCACGACCTGGTCGAAGTTCAAGGAGACCAGGCCGAACGCGCAGGAGTAGCTCACCACCTGGTCGAGGTCCCAGGTGCCGTCGTAGTTGCAGTCGTTGTCGGCGACGCCGTCGCAGTCCTGGTCGATGCCGTCGTCGCAGGTCTCCTCGTTGCCGACGAAGCGCAGGGGGTCGGCGTCGTCACAGTCGGGCTGGGCGTCGCACGGCGAATTTCCGTCGCCGTCGACGTCGATGCGGTCGAGCGTGGTCTCGTCGCAGTCGTCGTCGAGGTCGTTGCACGCGACCTCGGCGGTGCCGGGGTTGATCTTCGGCGCGAGGTCGGCGCAGTCTTCGCACTCGGTGTAGCCGTCGGCGTCCTGGTCCAGGCCGTCGAGCGTGGCGCTGTCGCAGTCGTTGTCGAGCAGATCACACTCGACCTCGGGCTGGGAGGGGTTGATCTGCGCCTGGTGGTCGTCGCAGTCGTCGTCGCAGGCGGTGTAGCCGTCGCCGTCGTCGTCGGAGTCGTCGATGGTGTCGGGGTCGCAGTCGTCGTCGAGGCCGTTGCACGCGTCCTCGACGCCGAGCGGGTTGACCGTCGGGTCCTTGTCGTCGCAGTCCAGCCGGTCGGCCGGGTAGGCGTCGGCGCACTGGTCGGCCTGGTAGTAGCCGTCGCCGTCGGCGTCGAACGGACCGTCGACCACGCCGTCTTCGGCCTGCTCGAGCTGGCCGTTGCACTTGGCGGTCTGGGTGATGCCGATGTCGTTGACACAGGCGGCCAGCGCCAGAAGGGACCAGGGGTACAGTCGCCGCATCGAGCCTCCGTGAATAGCTTGCCCGAACCGCTCCCGTAGCTCAACTGGACAGAGCTCGCGATTTCTAATCGCGCGGTTGCTGGTTCGATCCCAGCCGGGAGCGCCACTTGCGCGGCGCCGTTGGTCCGCGGACCGCGCTCAGTCCTTGTACTGCAAGGCCACGCCGCCGTCGCCGACGGTCCAGGCGTTGGCGGCCGAGACCCCGTGCACGCCCCACAGGTTCTGGTCGGTGTCGACGTCCATCGGCAGCCAGTCGTCGCCGTCGTACTTGATGGCCACGCCGGTGTTGCCGACGGCGATGGCCTCGTCGCCGTCCATGAACACCGCGTTGAGCGTGGTGTCGATCTCGGTGCCGACGCTCTTGAAGTCGTCGCCGTCGTACGAGAGCGCCTGGCCCTGGTCGCCGACCACCCAGCCCTCGCCGTCGTCGTTGCAGGCCACGCCGCGGAAGTTGGCGGAGCGCCCGGAGTCCAGCTCCGAGCAGCTCGACGACATACAGCTGAGCACGGTGCCCTCGGCGCCCACGACCAGCGCACCGCCCGAGTACGCGCAGACGTCGTACAGCTCGACCTCGGCGTCGTAGATGAGCGACCAGCTCGCGCCGTCGAAGTACATCACGCCGTTGTCGCCGACCACGTACACGTCGGTGGCCGAGGTGGCGGACGCGGCCCGGTTGTCGCGGCCGCCCGTCATGTGGGTGACCCAGGTTTCGCCCGAGTAGATGCCCACCCAGCCCTGGTCGGCCGGGACCACGAGCTCCAGCGAGCTCTCCTTGCCGGAGCCCCAGACGTCGTTGAGGTCGACGCCGGCGAGCTCGCCCGGCACGTCGAACGCTTCGAAGCCGTCGCTGGCGCTGCCGACCCACGCCGTGCCGCGGCTGCCGACCAGGTACACCCCCGACCCCGAGGAGTACACCCCGCGCAACGAGGCGGTGCTGTCGGTCTTGTACTTCTCGAAGGTGCCGACCACCGGCGGGGCGCCGGTTTCGCCGCCGGTGTGCTCGGCGTCGGTGTCCCCGGTGTCCGCCGTGTCGGCGGTGTCGGTGGCGGTCACGGTGGGAAAACAGGCGGTGGCGAGGAGGAGGAAGGTCATCACGCGCGGGAGTGTGGCGCCACTCGGGCGCGCTGTCAACCCGCTCAGGCGGTGAGCACGCGCGGGCGGGGGCGCAGGCGCAGGAGCTCCACCTCGTCGGGGACCGGCCAGTGGAGCAGCTCGCGGGCCCCGACCTCGACGCGCGGAACCTCGCCGAACGGCAGGTGGTTCTCGGTGTGGAGTGTGCGCACCACCCGCTTCATCTGCTCCTCGCCGGTGAGGTGCCCGACGTGCACCAACATGTAGGCGGCGTCGAGCAGGTTGGCGGTGCCCAGGCGATACCACGGGTCCATCACCGAGTCGTGCCCCACACCCACGTGCGCGCCGGCGGCCCACAGCTCGTCGACGCGGGTGAGCCCGCGTCGCTTGGGGTAGCGGTCGTACCGGCCCTGGAGCACGACGTTGTCGAGCGGGTTGCAGACCACCTGGACGCCGCTCTGTGCGACCAGCTCGCACACCTTGGCCGCGTAGGGATCGGGGTAGCTGTGCAGGGCGGTGCAGTGGCCGGCCACGACGTGCGGCACTCCGCCCGCCATCGCCTCGGCGCAGGCGACCTCGAGGTTGCGCGAGCCCGGGTCGTCGGTCTCGTCGCAGTGCAGGTCCACGCCCACTCCGTGTGCGCGCGCGAGCCGGAACGCCAGGCGCACGCTCTCCCACCCCTCCTCGGTGGTGCGCTCGAAGTGGGGGATCGCGCCGACCGCGTCACAACCGGCCTCCACCGCGGCCTGCCACGCTTCGTGCCGGCCCGGCGCGCGCAGGATGCCCTCCTGCGGGAACGCGACCACCTGCAGGCCCGGCGTGCTCCGCCGCAGCTCCAGGAGCGCCGTCACCGCCACTGCGCTCCCGGTGTCCACGTGGGTGCGCACCCGCAGGACGCCCCACTCGCGGTACATCGCGAGCGTGGCCTCGGCGCGGGCGATGACGTCGTCGGCGGTGAGCTCCTCGCGGAGCCGCGCCCAGTTCGCGATGCCCTCGCGCAGGGTGCCGCTCCGGTTCGGCGCCCTCGCGCCGAGCAGGGCCGCGTCGAGGTGCACGTGCGGCTCGGCGAAGGGCGGCGTGAGGAGGCCTCCGTCCACCACCTCGTCGGTCGCCGCCGCAGCGAGGGTGCCGGCCGCGTCGAGCGCGCTGACGCCGCGGTCCCAGCGGAGGTCGACGTCGTCGTCGAGGAGGCGCGCGCGCCGGAACAGGATCGACATCGGGGGCGGGTAACCGTTGGGCGGCGCCAGCGGCCCGTCCCGAAGCGCGGTGGGGCGGGGCGGCGCCGCGCGGCGGGGGCGAAAATTCCGGTGGGCGCCGCGCGGGCGGCGATCTGCGCCGCCCGCATGCGTCCGCTTCACCCAGTCCCAGCGGCGGCCACCGCCCGCAGCCCGGCCAGGTCGACCACCCGTACCCGGTGCCGGCCGACGTCGACCAGGCCGCGCTGCTCCCACGCCGCCAGCGTGCGCGACACCGTGAACATCGTGGTCCCGGCGAGCTCGGCGAGGTCCTGGCGCGACAACCGCATGGCGATGCGCAGGCCGCCCTGCGGGTCCGGGACTGCGCACGACGCGGCGAGCCCCACCAGGGTCTCCGCGAGCCGGGTCTCGACCCGCGACGCGACGCACGCGCGGTACCGCGCCTCGAGCGCGCGCATGCGGGCAGCGAGCACCCGCAGCGCGTTTCGGGCGATCTCCGGGAACTCGAGGTCCATGGTGTGCACGGCTTCGGCGTCGAAGCGCTCCACACATCCTGCGGCGACGACCTCGGCGGAGCCGGCGTATCGGCATCCCGGCGTGAGCGCGGAGCACCCGAAGACTTCGCCGGGCGCCACGAGGTGTACCACCACCTGGCGGTCGCCGGGCGCCTTCTGCACGATGCGCACGCGGCCGGAGCCGAGCAGGAAGAGGGTGTCGGCGCGCTCCCCCTCACGGAACAGCCATTGCCCTTCGGCGACGGGCTCGCGCCGGCCGAGCGTGTGCACCCGCGAGATCTCCTCGTGCCGGAGCCCGTCGAACAGCGGGATGCGTCCGAGCAGGATCGTGGAGTCGTCAGGGTGGACGCACAGCGGCATGGTGGACCAGCGTGCAAAACGGATGCCAGTGTCCGTTATCTTTCGCAGCCTGAACCGGCATAGCGCTTGCATGAGGCTGGGCATGCGTCGCCGCTCCGATCTGCACCGCTGGCTCGACATCGCCCTCCGCACGCTGCACTTGTTGGCGGTCGCGGCCTGTTTCGTCGAGGTGGTCACGCCGGGCGCCGCGTCGGGCGCGACGGCCGGGGTCCTCCTCACCGGCGCCGGCATGGTCGCCAGCGAGTTGTGGCGGCACGGCCTGGACTGGCTGCGCTGGGGGCAGGCGTGGTTGTTGTTCGCGAAGCTGGCGACGTTCGCGATCGCCGCGTCGGCGGGAGCGCCGCTTGCCGGCCTGGTGGGCGCCGTCGTGCTCGGGAGCGTCGCGTCGCACGCCCCGGGCGCGGTGCGGCATGCGCCGATGTTCGGCGAGCCGGGTCCCTGTGCCCGTTGTCACACCCCGGTGGGGGAAGCGGCCCGCAACGCGGGGTGACGCGGGGGCGCGCACGCCGCCCGCGCGCGCTGCCCGGCGGCCCGCGCGCGTGGTACGCTGGCGTTTGGAGACCTGGAATGTCCTCGATCCTGACGGACGGCACGCTCGCGGTGACCGTCAACGGCATGCGCTTCCCCAACCCCTTCGTGATCGGGAGCGGGCCGCCGTCCACCAACGCCGTCGTCATCGGCAAGGCGTTCGCGGCCGGTTGGGGCGGCGTGGTCGCCAAGACCACCGCGCTCACCGACACGCCGGTGGTCAACGTGCAGCCCCGCTACGGCAAGCTCAACACGCCGGCGGGCGAGACCATCGGTTTCCAGAACATCGAGCTCATCAGCGACCGCCCGTTCGAGGACTGGGAGGCCGACTTCCGCAAGGTCAAGGCCGAGTGGCCCGACCGCATCCTCATCGGCAGCATCATGGAGTGCTACGACAAGGCGCGGTGGCAGGAGCTCGCGTCGCGCTGCTTCGCCGCCGGCTGCGATGCGCTGGAGCTCAACTTCTCGTGCCCGCACGGTCACCCCGAGACGGGGATGGGCGCGGCGATGGGCCAGAACCCGGCGATGGTGCAGGAGGTCACGAGCTGGGTGGTGCAGGTGGCCGGCGGCAAGCCGGTGTGGGCGAAGATGACGCCGAACATCACCGACATCCGCGTTCCTGCGCGCGCTGCGAAGGCCGGTGGTGCCCACGGCGTCGCCGCGATCAACACCATCCTGTCGACGGTCGGCATCAACCTCAAGACCTTGCGCCCCACGCCCACGGTCGAAGGGCACTCCACGTTCGGTGGGTACAGCTACCGCGCGGTCAAGCCCATCGCGCTGCGCATGGTCGGCGAGATCGCCACCGACCAGCCGGGCTTCACCATCTCGGGCATCGGGGGCGTGTGCTCGAGCACCGACGCCATCGAGTTCCTGCTCATGGGGGCCAGTACCGTGCAGAGCTGCACCGGTCCGATGCTCCAGGGGTTCGAGATGGTCACCGAGCTCGGGGAGGGGCTGGCCGCGTTCTTGAAGCAGCACGGCTTCGCGACGGTGCAGGAGGCGATCGGCAAGTCCCTGCCCTACTTCACGACGCATCATCACCTCGTGGAGCTGCAGGCGGCAAAGAAGGCGGCGAAGGCCGCGGAGCTCGCCAACCGCGACACCGAGTGGGGAAAGACCAACTTCGTGGCCGAAGCCGGACAGCTCGTCTCCCACAAGGAGTGAGCCGGGGCGAGGGCGCGCCGCTTCGGCGCGCGCCGGGCGCCGGACCCTGCCGCCGCCCGGTCGGTCGCGGCCCGGCGCCCAAAAGTCGTTGCGTTTCCGCTACACTCCGCCCGACCCCGGAGTGAAGGTGAAGCACGGCGACTACGCCGAGGAGGCGCTGGACGCGCTCGGCCGCGACCTCGAACAGAGCGCGCTCTACAACCCCGACCTCGCGCCCGTTCCGCCGAGCTACCGCACGTGGTCCACCTACGCGTTCGCTGCGTTGTGGATCAGCATGGCGCACTGCATCCCCACCTACACGCTCGCCGGCGGCCTGATGGCGAAGGGGATGAACTGGTGGCAGGCGCTGGTGGTCATCGGGCTCGGGAACCTCATCGTGCTCGTGCCCATCCTGCTCAACGCGCACCCCGGCACGCGGTACGGCATCAGCTTCCCGGTGCTGGCGCGCGCGAGCTTCGGCACCGAAGGCGCCAAGATCCCGGCCGTGCTGCGGGCGCTGGTCGCGTGCGGGTGGTTCGGCATCAACACCTTCCTGGGCGGTGAGGCGGTCAAGACGTTCATCGCCACGTTCTGGCCGGGCTTCCTGCACCTGGGCGGCGGCTGGACGTTCGCCGGGCTCGAGCTGCCGAGCGGCATCGGCTTCGGCATCTTCTGGGTGATGAACCTGTTCATCATCTACCGTGGCATGGACGCGGTGCGCATCTTCGAGAACTGGGCGGCGCCCATCGTTCTGGTGCTCGCGGTGGCGCTGCTGGGGTGGGTCTACGTGCGCGCCGACGGGTTCGGTCCGCTGGTCGGGCAGCCCTCGCGCTACGCGAGCATCGGCGAGTTCTGGCCGGTGCTCGTGCCGTCGGTGACCGCCATGGTGAGCTTCTGGAGCACGCTTGCCCTCAACATCCCCGACTTCACGCGGTTCGGGCGCGGGCAGCGCGAACAATTCCTCGGGCAGGCGCTCGGGTTGCCGACGACGATGATCGCGTTCTCGGCGCTCGCGGTGCTCATCACCAGCGCCTCGGTGGCGATCATCCCTGGCGCGCCGATGGAGAAGTTGTGGAACCCCGAGTACCTGCTCGGTCTGATGACGTCGTCGTCGGCGCCCCCCGGCCTCACTGCGCCGCTCATCGAGTCGGCCGCCACGCGCGCTGCGGTCGCGGTCATCGCCGTCTTCGGCATCGTCCTCGCCACGCTCTCGGTGAACATCGCCGCCAACGTGGTGGGTCCGGCCAACGACTTCGCCAACCTCGCGCCGAAGTGGATCAGCTTCAAGACCGGCGGCCTGATCACCGGCGTGCTCGGCATCGTCTGTTTGCCGTGGAAGCTGATGGCCGACGCCAGCACCTACCTGGACGGCTGGCTCGGCGGCGTGGGCATGCTGCTCGGGCCCGTCGCGGCCATCATGATCGCGGACTACTGGATCGTGCGTCGGCAGGAGCTCGTGGTCCGCGACCTGTTCCGCGAGGACGGTCCGGTGCCGCGCTTCAACGCCGCGGCGAACGTGGCGCTGATCGCGGGTATCCTGCCGAATCTCCCCGGCTTCCTGGTCGCGACGAAGCTCGTGGATTCGGTCCCCGACGCGTTCCTGGCCATCTACCCGTACGCGTGGTTCACCGGGGTGGGCATCGCGTTGGGCACCTACCTGCTGCTCACCCGCATTCGTCGAGGTTGAAGGCGGAGAGGTGGGCGGATCGTGCGGATTGTAAATTCGATTGACAATCTGCAGGGAGCGGCTACATCTGCCCGATGTACGCGCGTTCTGCGGAGCCAGCCCTCCGCCGGTTGCTGGGGTGGTACCCGGTGGTCGTCATCGCCGGGCCGCGCCAGTCCGGAAAGACGACGCTGGTTCGGGCTTGCCTCCCCGAGATGCCCTACGCCAGCCTGGAAGACCCTGACCTGCGCGGGTTCGCGGCGGCCGATCCTCGCGGCTTCTTGGCCCGTTACCCGGACGGGGCCGTGCTCGACGAGGTGCAGCGCGCGCCCGAGCTGTTCTCCTACGTGCAGACGCGCGTGGACGAGACGGGGCGCTCCGGTCAGTTCGTCCTCACCGGCAGCCAGCAGTTCGGCCTGCACTCCGGAGTGGCCCAGTCCCTGGCGGGGCGGGCCGGCGCGTTGACCCTGCTTCCGTTCACCATCGCCGAGGTGGCCCCACATCGCCCCGCGCTCGCCGTCGAGGACTACCTGCTCCACGGGCTGTACCCGCCGGTGCACGATCGGCGGATTCCGCCTCACGTCTGGTTCTCGGACTACGTCGCCACCTATGTCGAACGTGATGTTCGGCAGCTGACGAACGTGCGCGACCTGGCGGCGTTCCACCGCTTCGTGCAGCTTTGCGCGGCTCGGTCGGGGCAATTGTTGAACCTGAGCGCGCTGGCTGCCGACGCGGGGATCACCCACCCGACGGCGCAGGCCTGGATCGGGGTGCTCGAAGCAAGCCACCTCGTGATGCGGTTGATGCCCCACCACTCCAACCTCGGAAAGCGGCTCACCAAGGCGCCGAAGTTGTACTTCCTCGACGTTGGCCTGGCGGCCTGGCTCGCCGGTGTTCGCGACGTGACTCCGCTGCGATGGGGGGCGCTGCGCGGCCCGCTGTTCGAGACGCTGGTCGTCGGTGAGCTCGTCAAGCACATTCGGAACGGCCTGATGCCCCACTCCCTCAGCTTCTGGCGCACCCACGGCGGGCACGAGGTCGACGTCCTGGTGTCCGGGCCCGAGGGACTCCTGGCGGTCGAAGTCAAGTCAGGCCTCACGGTCGCTGCCGACGCCATCCGGCCGCTCGACGCCCTGTCCACGCTGGTGCCCGGGCTCCGGCGGGCGGTGGTGTACGCGGGAGACACCGGCGACCGCCGCGGAGACGTGGAGATCGTGCCCTGGTGGGCGGTCGGCACCCTGCTGGAGCCTACCCGCGCGTAGGCTCCCAGCGCACCTGACGCAAGAAGCTGGCGTTGAGGTACTCGTTCTCGATGACGGTGGCCATCTCCTCCACGTCGCGGAAGCGGTCGTAGTCCACGGTGATGACCGGGATGGT
Source organism: Pseudomonadota bacterium (assembly GCA_005776735.1). Classification (GTDB taxonomy): domain Bacteria; phylum Myxococcota_A; class UBA796; order UBA796; family SXON01; genus SXON01. Next base: position 276 of record SXOM01000660.1, on the reverse strand, counting down.
GCGCGAGATGTCTTGGATGAAGCGACCGTACTCCTCGTACAACGCCTCCAGGTACTTCAGGCTCACCCCGGACTCGACGTCGCGCGAGCGCATGCGGATGCGCTCCATCGACCGCTCGGGCTTCACGTCGAGGTAGACGATCACGTGCGGGCGGCACATGAAGTTCGACATGTGGCGGAACAAGCTGAGGTACGTGCGATAGTCGCGCTCCTCCATCAGCCCGATGTTCACCAACATGCGGGCGAAGACCGCGTCTTCGTAGATGGTGCGGTCCTG
>SXOM01000659.1 GCA_005776735.1 Pseudomonadota bacterium | reverse complement strand
GGCTTGACCGCCGAGAGCGTGTCGTCGCAGTCGGTGCCCGCCGTGCCGCCCGACGGCGCGGTCGTGTCGCCGTAGTTGTCGCCGTCGTCGTCGTTCATGCACGCGGTCGACGAGTCGCTGGACGCGGCCCCGGGGAAGGTGTCGGCGTCGCCGTCGTCACAGTCGGTGCTGACGGTCACGTCGTAGCTGCCCGACGTGGTGCACGTGCACTGCGAGGTGCTGGCGAGGCCGTAGCCGTCGTTGTCGCCGTCGTAGTAGTAGGTGGTGCAGCCGGTGGCGCCGACGTCGTTGGTGCTCGAGTCGCAGTCGTCGTCGTAGGTGGTGCTGCACGACTCGGTGGCGCCCGGCTTGACCGCCGAGAGCGTGTCGTCGCAGTCGGTGCCCGCCGTGCCGCCCGACGGCGCGGTCGTGTCGCCGTAGTTGTCGCCGTCGTCGTCGTTCATGCACGCGGTCGACGAGTCGCTCGGCGCCGCGCCGGGGAACGTGTCGCTGTCGCCGTCGTCGCAGTCGGTGCTGGTGGTGACCTTGTAGCTGCCCGAGGTCGTGCAGGTGCACTGGGACGACGTGGACAGGCCGTAGCCGTCGTTGTCGCCGTCGTAGTAGTAGGTGGTGCAGCCGGTGGCGCCCACGTCGTTGGTGCTCGAGTCGCAGTCGTCGTCGTAGGTGGTGCTGCAGCTCTCGGTCGCGCCCGGCTTCACCGCGCTGCGCGTGTCGTCGCAGTCGGTGCCGGCGGTGCCGCCCGAGGGGGCGCTGGTGTCGCCGTAGTCGTCGCCGTCGTCGTCGTTCATGCACGCGGTCGACGAGTCGCTCGGGGCCGCGCCGGGGAACGTGTCGGCGTCGCCGTCGTCGCAGTCGGTGCTGTTGGTGACGTCGTAGCTGCCCGAGGTCGTGCAGGTGCACTGCGAGAGGCTGGACTTGCCGTAGCTGTCGTTGTCGCCGTCGTAGTAGTAGGTCGTGCAGCCGACGGCGCTCAGGTCGTTGGTCGAGCCGTCGCAGTCGTCGTCGTAGGTGGTGCCGCAGGTCTCGGTGCCGTCGGGGTTCACGCCGGACTTGCTGTCGTCGCAGTCGGTGCCGGCCGTGCCGCCCGAGGGGGCGGTCGTGTCGCCGAATCCGTCGTTGTCGTCGTCGCTCATGCACGCGGTCGTGGAGTCGTCCTCGGCCGTGCCCGGGTAGGTGTCGGCGTCGGCGTCGTCGCAGTCGTCGTCGTTGGTGACGTCGTAGCTGCCGGAGGTGGCGCACCAGCACTGGGAGGTGGTGGTGCCGAACCCGTCGTTGTCGCCGTCGTAGTAGTAGGTCGTGCACGACGTGCCGTTGCGTTCGTTGGTCGTGCCGTCGCAGTCGTCGTCGTAGCTGGTGGAGCAGCTCTCGTTGGCGACGCCCGGGTTGACCGTGGAGCGGCTGTCGTCGCAGTCGTCGTCGTTGTCGGCGTCGTAGGTGCCGTATGCGGCGCACCAGCACTGGGAGGTGGTGGTGCCGTAGGTGTCGCCGTCGGCGTCGAGGTAGAACGTGGTGCACGACGTGCCGTTCTGTTCGTTGGTGACCGCGTCGCAGTCGTCGTCGTAGCTGGTGCCGCAGTTCTCGACCGTGACCGCCGGGTTGACCGCCGACCGGGTGTCGTCGCAGTCGTCGTTGCTCGCGGTGACGCCCGTCTCGGTGTAGGTGCCCTCGTCGGTGCACAGGCAGCGGGAGTCGGTGAGGTCGCCGTAGCTGTCGGCGTCGGCGTCGTCGTAGTACTCGATGCACGAGTCGGCGTCGTCGTCGTTGGTGTTGCCGTCGCAGTCGTCGTCGTAGGTGGTGCCGCAGTCTTCGTTCACCTCGTCGCCGGAGCGGGAGGGGTGCACCGCGGCCTTCTCGTCGTCGCAGTCGTCCTTGGTGCCGTAGCTGTAGTCGGACGAGTCGTACCCGTCGCCGTCCTGGTCGTAGTCGGAGCCGCCGTCGCAGTCCTGATCGATCCCGTCGTACCAGGTCTCGGCTGCGTCGCTGTTGATGGTGCCGTCGGTGTCGTCGCAGTCCCCACCGAAGAGCCCGCTGCGGTTGGGCTCGGTCTCGCTGGCGTCGCCGTCGCCGTCCTGGTCGAAGTCGTCGTTGTCGGCACAGTCTTCGTCGACGCCGTCGTACCAGGACTCGGTGGCGTCGGGGTGGACATCGCCGGCGGCGGGCTGGGCCTTGCCGTTGACCGCGTCGTACCCGGTGGGGATGTCGGTCGGGTCGTCCCAGCAGTCGCCCTCGCCGTAGCCGGTGTGGATGGGCTCACCCGGATCGCCCTCTTCGTACCCGGCCTCGAGGTAGCCGTCGCCGTCCTGGTCGGCGTCGTTGCCGTCGCAGTTCTCGTCGACGTGGTTGTACCAGACCTCGATCGCGTCGTTGGGGAAGATGCCGTCGTCGTCGTCGTCGCACTCGGCGCAGATGGCGAACCCGTCGCCGTCCTTGTCGAAGTCGTCCAAGCCGTCACAGTTGGCGTCGGTGCCGTCGTACCAGGTGTCGCTCGCATCGGGGTGGATCGCGCCCGGCGCCAACGGCGTCTCGATGACGCGGTTGGCCTCGACCACGCACTCGGGCCACAGCTCGGGGTACGCCTCTTCGACCGCGTCGTAGCAGTCCTCGACCGGGAGCGTGGTACGCGTCTCGGCCCACGCCGTCGACGCGTAGCCGTCGCCGTCCTGGTCGAAGTCGTCGGCGCCGTCGCAGTCCTGGTCCACCCCGTCGTACCAGGCGTCGGCTGCGCCGGGCAGCACGTCGGCCGCTTCGGGCTGCACCATCCCGTTGAGGGCCACGTAGTCGTCGGGGGTCGCGGTCGGGTCGTCCCAGCAGTCCAGGCCGCCCGCCACCACCGCGGGCTCGCCGTCGCCGTCCTGATCGTCGTCGTTGCCGTCGCAGTTCTGGTCGACGCCGTCGTACCAGACCTCGGTGGCGCCGGGGCTGATGCCGGTGCCGCCGGGGCTGTCGTCGCAGTCGCCCTGCGCCAGGGTGTACCCGTCGCCGTCGCTGTCGAGGCCGGTCCAGGTGGACCCGCAACCCGACAACACCAACGTGACCAGCCAGCCCGTGACCTGACGCATGACCATCCCCGTACCGGGTCAGTCTATCCCGGTGCGCCCCGTCACGAAATGTGAATGGCGAGGGCTCCGGCGCAAGGGCGTGGCCGCGCCGGGAGCGAGGGGTTAGGGTCCGCGCCTTCCCAACCGGGCGTGATTCCAGCATGATCGAGGTACAAGGCCTGACAAAGCGGTACGGGACCAACACGGCGATCTCCGACGTGTCGTTCACCGTGCAAAAGGGCGAGGTGGTGGGCTTCCTCGGGCCGAACGGCGCGGGCAAGAGCACCACGATGCGCATCATCGCCGGCTCGCTCGGCGCCTCGGCGGGCACCGCGAAGGTCGACGGGGTCGACGTCGCGGAGAACGCGAAGAAGGTGCAGGCCACGCTCGGGTACGCGCCCGAGGTACCGCCGGTCTACACGAACATGACGGTGCGCGGGTTCATCACCTTCGCCGCGCGGGTCAAGGGCGTGGACGACGTGAACAAGGCCACGGACCTCGCGTTGTCGCGCGTCGGCCTCACCGACCGCGCCGGCAGCCTCATCGATCACCTGTCCAAGGGCTACCGCCAGCGGGTGGGCCTGGCCCAGGCGTTGGTGCACGACCCGCGGGTGCTGGTGCTCGACGAGCCCACCTCGGGGCTCGTCCCCAACCAGCGCATCGAGATCCGCGAGCTCATCCGCGAGCTCGCCGCCGGCGACCGCACGGTGGTGCTCTCCACCCACGTGCTCGGCGAGATCGAGGCGATCTGCAACCGGGTCATCGTCATCGACAAGGGCCGCATCATCAAGGTGGGCGACATCGCCGAGCTCTCCGGGGCCGGCCGCGTCGTGAAGCTCGAGCTCGCGCGGCCCGACGGGGCCGATGTCGCGCTGGCGAAGGTCGACGGTGTGCTCTCGGTCGAACGCGACGGCAACCGCCTCCTCGTGCACACCGATCGCGACGTGTGCGAACACGTCGCCGCCGCCGCGGTCTCGTTCGGGCTCCTCGAGCTCGACGGCAAAGAGAAGCTCGAAGACGTCTACCGGCGCCTGGTGCCGGCCGGAGCCAAGGCATGATCCCCGTCCTCGCCATCGCCCGCCGCGAACTCGGCGGCTACCTGTCGAGCCCCATCGGCTGGATCGCCCTCATCGTCTTCACGCTCATCGCGGCGTTGTTCTTCAACCTCACGCTGTGGGGCTACGCCAGCCAGGCGATGCAGCTCGGCATGGAAGAGGGCATCACCGAGCAGATGGTCCAGGGGTTCTTCGGCAACCTCACGGTCATCGGGCTCTTGCTCATCCCGGCCGTCACGATGGGGGTCATCGCCCAGGACCGTCGTGAGCGCAGCATCGAGCTGCTGCTGACCTCGCCGGTCAGCTCGCTGCAGATCGCGCTCGGCAAGTACCTCGGCGCGTTCGGCTTCGTGGTGATGATGATCGCCACCACCGCCTACGTGCCGGGCATGCTCTACTGGATGGGCGACCCCGACACCGGCGTGATGGTGTCCTGCTACGTCGGCTTCACGGTGCTGATGGGCGTCTTCGTCGCCATCGGGCTCTTCGCCTCGTCGCTCACCGACAACCAGCTCATCGCGCTGGCGGTCGCGTTCGCGCTCAGCCTCGGGATGTGGATCGTCGGGTGGCTCGGCAGCATCCTCGGGGAGGGGTCGCTGGCCACCATCGTCAAGCACATCTCGATGTTGTCGCACTTCGAGACCATCAGCCGTGGGGTCCTCCACGTCAACGACGCGGTGTACTTCCTCTCGGTCATCCTCTTCTTCGTGTTCGCGACCACCCAGCGGGTGGAAGCGCTCCGGTGGCGGTAAGCATGCGCGCGCTCGGTTGGCTCTTCGCGGTGCTCGGGTTCATGGCGGTCTCCGCCTGGTTCCTGGGCTACCTCGTCCTCACGCTGGTGCTCGAGTTCTCGGACGTGCCGTCCTGGTTCCACGGGGTCGGCGGGGTGGGTGCGCTCCTGATGGGCGCGTGGTTGTTCCTGGACTGGGGTTCGCTCAGCGACCTCGGCAAGGACCAGACCGTCGGCCGCTCGTTCACCGCGGGCCTGTTGCTCCTGGTGGGCGCCGGCATCGGGGTGGCGGCCAACGTGGTGGGGCACCGCTACGACCAGAAGTGGGACTTCACCGAGAACAAGAAGTTCACCCTGGCCGACGAGTCGATCTCCACCGCCAAGGGGCTCGATCGTGAGGTCGAGATCCTGGCGTTCTTCCCCGGTGGCAGCGCCGAGGAGGAGAACTTCCGCGAGCTGGTCAAGGGCTACACCGCCGAGACCACCCTCCTCAAGACGAGCTGGTACGACCCCTACGAAGACATCATGGCCGTGCAGGCCGAGGGCATCACCTCCCAGTACGGCTCGGTCATCGTGCGCGCCGGCGGAGTCGAGGAGCGCATCACGTCGGGCTTCGGCGAAGAGGAGCTCACCAACGCCCTGGTCAAGGTCACCGCCGGCACCACGCACTCGTTGTGCGCGGTCACCGGCCACGGCGAGCTCGAGGTCGACGACAGCTCCAGCCCCGAGGGCGCCGGCTTCGTCTTCGGCAAGCTCGAGAAGCAGAACTACACCCTGAAGAAGATCACGTTGTTGGCCGAGCAGCCCACTCCCGAAGCCTGCGAAGCACTCGTGCTCCCGGGCCCGCGCGTCGACCTGTTGCCCTCCGAGCTCGACCGGCTCGCCGAGTACGTGACCGCCGGTGGGCGCCTCGTGGTCTTCCTCGAGCCGACGCTCACCCCGCAGACCGCGGCCGACATGAGCCGGTACGGCGTGGTGGTCGGCAACGACATCGTGCTCGATCCGCTGCGGCAGCTCATGGACATGGGCTCCACGTCGCTCGGTCTGGTGGGCGACAGCTACGCCGCGCACCCGATCACCGACAAGCTCAAGGGAATCGTCGGGCTCCCCGCGGCGCGCAGCGTCGCCGCCGGGCCGGCCATCGCGGGCCTGTCCGTCACCGAGCTCCTGCACGCCGGCGCGGAGAGCTGGGCCGAGGTCAACTCGTTGGCCGACCCCAACATCCCGGCACGCGCCGATGCCGACGAGAAGCAAGGCAACGTCGGCCTCGCCGTGGCCGTCGAGGTGTCCGACCCGAGCGCGGTGCCGGTGCATCGGGCCGCGACGACGACGCCCGCCACCACCCCGGACGGCCTGCCCACGCTCGCCCCGGTGGCCAGCGAGCCGCCCCCCGCCCTCGCCGACAAAGAAGGCGGCCGCGTGGTGATCATCGGCAGCGCCGCGTTCGCCAGCAACGGCCTCTCCACCTACGGCCTCAACGGCGACCTCGCGCTCAACGCGCTCGGCTGGAGCCGCGGCGACGACAAGGCGATCACGATCCGCACCAAGGAAAACGCCAAGGGCAAGATCACCATCACGGTGCTCGACGGCCTGGTGGCGGGCCTGGTCTCGTTCTTCCTGATGCCCGGCCTCGCCGTCCTCGGCGCCGCGGGCACCTGGATGACGCGCCGCTCGCGGTGACCAGCCGCCGCCAGCTCCTCGCACTCGCGGCGGCGGCGGCAGTGGCGGCGGTCCCGGCCGCGGCGCGCGCGTCGTTGCCGCCGGCAAAGGCGCAGTTCGGCGACGACGACCTCGCGGTGCTCCTCGCGCTCGCCCGGTGCCTCTACGGCCCCGGCGCCGACGCCCTCGCGCTCCGAACCTCGCTGCCGGAGACCCTGGGCTTCCTCGACGAGGCGCAACAGGAGCTCCTCGCGATGTTGCCCGGCCTGTTCGACGTGCTCTCGCGCGCCCTGGTGCCCACGCTGCGCCCCTTCGTCGAGCTGTCCGAGGCCGACCAGGCTGCCGCTCTCGACGACTGGCTCCAGAGCCCCGTCGCCTTCCGCCGCCAGATCGGCCAGTCGCTGCGCCAGCTCGTGCTCGCCCACTGCTACACCGACCCTGCGGTGTACGACTCCATCGGCTACCCGGGCCCCTGGGTCGGCCGCCACGCCCTGCCGGTGCACCCGCTGCGATTCGGCGAGCCGAGCTGAGCCAAGGGCGGCGCGGCGCGACCGTCCGCACGCCGGGCCGAACCTTCCCCGCGCCGCGCGCTGCGCACCAGATCCCGCCCGACGTGAGGACGGTCGCGGCGCAGCGCCCACTTGCGATACACTCCCGCGGTGCTGCGCCTGTCGCCCGTTTTCGCCGCCGTCGTCCTCGGGGCCTGTGAGACCGCCACGCCCGAGCCCGAGGCGTTCCAGCGTGGGGAACAGCCGGCGTACGAAGCGCAACCCGCCCAACTTCGCCGCCTCACCTACAGCCAGTACGTCCACACGATCGACGACCTTTTCGGCGTGGGGCTGGTCCTGCCGAGCGTGCTCGAGCCCGACACGCGGGCCGACGGCCTGTACGCGGTGGGCGCGTCGGTGACGTCGATCTCGTCGCTCGGCGTCGAGCGCTACGAGGGCGCTGCCTACGACATCGCGGAGCAGGTCCTCGCCGACCCCCCGCGCCGCGCGGCGCTGGTGGAGTGTGAGCCGGCCGACGCCGTCGGCGCCGACTGCGCGCGCGAGGTGCTCGGCGCGTTCGGTGCGCGGGCGTGGCGCCGGCCGCTCGACCCCGCCGAGCTCGACACGCTGGTCGCGGTCCACGAGGGCGCGGCCACGACCCTCGGCAGCTTCGACAGCGGGCTCACCTACGCGATCGCGGGGGTGCTCCAGTCGCCGTACTTCTTGTTCCGGCCCGAGGTCGGCGAAGACGACGGCGCCGGCGGCCGGCGGCTCACCGGGGACGAGCTGGCGGCGCGGCTCAGCTACTTCTTGTGGGACGGTCCGCCCGACGCGGAGCTGGCGGCGGCCGCGGCCGACGGCTCGCTGCTCGGCGACGCGGGGCTCGAAGCCCAGGTCGACCGGATGCTCGCGGACGACAAGGCGCGGCGCGGCCTGCGGGCGTTCTTCAGCGACATGCTGCACCTCGACGAGCTGGACAGCCTCACCAAGGACCCCGCGGTCTACGTGTACATGAGCTCGCAGCTCGGGCCCTCGGCGCGCGAGCAGACGTTGCTCGACCTCGAAGCCATCGTGCTGGACGAAGACGTCGACTTCCGCGGGTTCCTCACGCGCACCGACACCCACCTGGACCGCACCCTGGCGGCGCTCTACGACGTCGCGGCGCCGGCGCGCGAAGGGTTCGGCCCGGCCACCCTGCCCGGCTCCCTCGGGCGGCGCGGCTACCTCGGCCAGGTCAGCTTCTTGGCGTTGCAGGCCCACGCCACCTCGACGAGCGTCACCCGGCGCGGTCAGTACCTGCGCGAGGTCCTGCTGTGCCAGGACCTCCCGGCGCCGCCCGCGGGCCTCAACACCGCGATCCCCGAGGCCACCGAGGACACGCCCACGATGCGCGACCGGGTCGACCAGCACAACACCGACCCCACCTGCGCCGCGTGCCACAAGATGATGGACCCGATCGGCCTCGGCCTGGAGAACTTCGACGGGGTGGGGCGGTGGCGCACCACCGAGAACGGCGTGGAGATCGACCCCTCCGGCGACCTCGACGGCGCCGCGTTCGCCGACGCGTGGGACCTCGGCGGCGTGGTGGCCGAGAACGCCGCGTTCGGGGGGTGTGTCAGCGACACCCTGCTCCAGGCGGC
>SXOM01000658.1 GCA_005776735.1 Pseudomonadota bacterium | reverse complement strand
GGGCGGCGGCCGGGGGGCGAGGGCCTTGAGATCGGCCGCCGACTCGACGACGCCCACGCCGCGCAGGAGCGCACCCTCGACGCCGGGCAGGGCGCGCAGGCGCCGCATCCCGGGGCCTTCGCGCGGGCACAGCCGCACCACCGGCACCCCGCGCATCCGACACCCGATCAGCAGGGCCGGCCACAGCTCCGCCTCGACCAGGACCAGCGCCCGCGGCCGCGCGCGGTCGAGGAAGAGCAGCACCAGCGGGAGGACGTCGAGCGGCAGGAGCAGCACCTGGTCGACCGCCGCGGGCCGCTCCCGCGCGGGGGTCGCGGTGCAGGTCAAGAGCACCTGCGCGTCGGGGTGGCGCTCCCGCAGCGCCGGCACCACGGCGTCGACCACGCGCCGCTCGCCCAGGCTGGCGGCGTGGAACCAGACCGCGCCGGGCTCGACCTCGATCTCGGCGATGCCGAGCCGCTCACGGCGGTGGGCGCGCAGCCGCGGGTGCACCTGGACCGCGAGCGCCAGGAGCGGCGCCGCCACGACGCCGAGCACGAGGTAGAGCACGACCAGGAACATCAGGCCGGCGCGGGCGCCCACCCGAAGCGGGCCATGTCGACCGCGTCGCCCGTGAACTGCACCCCTTCGCGCTCGAGCAACCCACGCTGGACCACCGCGCGCACGGGGTCGCCGCGCGTGGCCAGGGTGCCGTCGCTGTGCAGCACACGCTGCCACGGGACGTCGGTGTCGGGCGGGAGCGCGGCCATCGCGTACCCGACCTGCCGGGCGTTCCCGGCCCCGAGCACCGCCGACACGTGGCCGTAGCCCATGACACGACCGGCCGGGATCTGCCGAACGAGCTCTGCGACACGTTGCCGGAAGCGCATGCCGTCAGCTATCCGGTGGACCCATGACCGACGCGCAGCGCTACATGCTCGACTCCATCCGCCGCTCCATCATCGGCGAGGGCCGGGTGCTCGAGACGCCGTTCGGCGCCCGCCGGGTCACCTACGCCGACTACACGGCCTCGGGGCGCAACCTCACCTTCATCGAGGATTTCATCCGCGACGAGGTGATGCCGCTCTACGCAAACACCCACACGGAGACCAGCGGCACCGGCGCCCAGACCACCCGCTTCCGGGAAGACGCGCGGGCGATCATCCACCGCGCGGTGGGCGGCGGCCCCGACGATCTCGTGATCTTCGCCGGCTCCGGCGCCACCGGCGCGGTCAACAAGCTGGTCGACATCCTCAACCTGCGCCTGCCGGCCGATCTCGAAGCGCGGTACCACCTCCTCCGCCAGATTCCCGCCGAAGAACGGCCGGTGGTGTTCATCGGCCCGTACGAACACCACAGCAACGAGCTGCCCTGGCGGGAGAGCATCGCCGAGGTCGTCACCATCGACGAAGACGCCGACGGCCGCATCGACGTGGCGCAGCTCGAGGTCGAGCTGCAGAAGTATGCGGGTCGGCCGCTCAAGATCGGCAGCTTCTCCGCTGCGAGCAACGTGACGGGCATCGGCAGCCGCACCGGTACGCTGGCGGCGCTCCTCCACAAGTACGGCGCGTTGTCGTTCTGGGACTTCGCGGCCGCGGGTCCCTACGTCCAGATCGAGATGAACCTCGACGACGGCGGCCCGGACGGCGCCCTCCAGTACAAGGACGCGATCTTCGTCTCGCCCCACAAGTTCCTCGGCGGCCCCGGCACGCCCGGGCTGTTGGTCGTCAAGCGGCACGTGTGCACCAACAAGGTGCCGAGCACCCCGGGGGGCGGCACGGTGGCCTACGTCAACCCCGACGAACACCGCTACATCGCCGACCCGGTGCACCGCGAAGAAGGCGGCACCCCGGCGATCATCGAGTCGATCCGCGCGGGGCTGGTCTTCCACTTCAAGGAGTCGGTGGGCTGGGAGCTCATCCACGAACGCGAAGAGGAGTTCGTCCGCCGCGCCATCACCCGGTGGACCGCCAACCCGGCGCTCAAGGTGCTCGGCAACCCCGACCTGTGGCGCTTGTCGATCGTGTCGTTCCTCGTGCGCCACCACGAGCGGTTCTTGCACTACAACTTCGTGGTGGCGCTGCTCAACGACCTCTTCGGCATCCAGGCGCGGGGCGGGTGTTCGTGCGCCGGCCCGTACGGACACCGGCTCCTGGGCATCAACCTCGACGTCAGCCACCGCTACGAGTGCGCCATCGTGGCCGGCGTCGAGAGCGTGAAGCCGGGGTGGGTGCGCCTCAACTTCAACTACTTCATCAGCGAGACCGTGTTCGACTTCCTGCTCGACGCGATCGACTTCATCGGCGAGCACGGCTGGCTGTTCCTTCCGCTGTACCGGGTGTGCGAAAAGAGCGGGGCGTGGACGCGGCGCGAAGCCCACGACCGGGCGCTTCTGCGGCTCCACGATGTGCACTTCGGCCCGGGGGGTGCCGAATACCGCTCGCGCCACGCCACCGAGCCCGAGTCGGTGCTGCCCACGTACCTGGCCGAGGCGCGGCGCCTGGCCGACGAGCTGCGCACCACCGCCGGCACGATGGTCATCGACGACCCGGTCCTGCCGCCGAACGCCGAGCGCCTGCGGTGGTTCCCGATGCCGGGGGAGGTCGTGCGGGAGCTGCGCGGGGAGACCGTCCCCGCGCCATCCTGGTCGCCGCTCGGCGCCTGACGGCGCGCGCCGTCACTCCACGGTGAAGAGGACCTCGCCGACCGCGGGGTTGGCGATGTCGGTGACCGTCACCATCACGTCGCCGGGCTCGATGAAGTAGAGCGAGTCGGCGCGGAAGAAGGTCTGGACCTCGTCCTCGTTGACGTGCTCCACGTTGGCCGCGGGAACGACCGCTTCGCTCGGGTCGGCCGACATCGTCGCTTCGATGTCGCCGAGCAGGCGGTCGCCCGTGGTCCCGAGCGGCACCGGCAACCACGCGAGCTGCGAGCCCTCGCGGACGGTGAACGGGCCGGCGCCGGCGAGGTCCTGGAACTCCTGGGCCCATGGCTCGCGGACGTAGAGCACCAGCTCCAGGCTGGCCGGCGTGTCGAAGCCGAGCGTGATGCGGTCGAAGGTCTCCCCACGCAGGCGCGCCTCGACCTGGTAGTCGCCGGGGTCGGTGACCGTGATCTGGAAGTTCGGCGGCAGCTCGGCGTCGCCGTCGTCTTCGCCGGAGTCGTCGTCCGGGCCGGGCTGGCTCAGCGAAGCGCCGTCTTCGGGCACCACGACGTACTCGATCTCGTCCGCTTCGTGCCCCGCGAGGTCCTCGCCGTCACCGGTGAGCTCGACCCCGAAGTACTGCTCGTGCCCGGTGACGAGGCTCGCGTCGGTGAGGTCGTGCTCGGACAGGTAGTAGTCGCTGATGAGCGTGAACTGCATACGGCCGAGCTCGCCGTTGGCGGTGGCGCTGTCGACGCCGCAAGCGGCGAGGAGGAGGAGGGCGGGGAGGAGCGGGCGCATCGAGGATCCGGGTTCGCCGACCTGACTTGCAAGCCGCGTGCCGATGCGATGCCATCGCGCTCGGCGCGGGCGCCGAGCCGCACCACGCGACGCGGATGTCACACCGGGGCGCGGCGAACCGGCGGGGCCGGGCAAGACGCGGCGACCCGGGGCGCGGGTCGGCGTCTCTCGGGGCGGGCAAACGCACGGCGAGGCGCGAGGGGGCGGGACGAGGTCACCCCCGGGTCCTGCCGGGCCGGGTGAAATTGGCGCTCGCTCCGCCACAGGTTCGCAAGCGAACCTGCGCTCCGCTCGGCCAATTCCCCCCGACCCGTCACCCGCCGCGTCACCGAGCCGGCCAACCGGGGCGGCGTTTGGCACAACGGGGGACGCCGAACCGCGAGGGTCTGGCTGCACCGGCCCCAGGTCGGTGAGCGTGGCGGCGTCGAACTTCGAGCAGTATTTTGGCGGGCCTGGC
>SXOM01000657.1 GCA_005776735.1 Pseudomonadota bacterium | reverse complement strand
GGCCGGGTCGCCGTCCGCGCCCGCCCGTGCACCGGCGAGCGCACCGTCCCGGGCGACCTGGACGATGGCGACCTGGGCTTCGAGCACCCGGCCCCACTCGAGGGCGCCGACCAGGAGCACCAGCAGCACCGGCAGCAAGAGCGCCAGTTCGACCGCGACACTGCCTCGCCGCATCATCGCACCAGGACCGGCGGACCGGCGTAGGTGATGCCCCAGTCTTCGCCGCCGTACCACTCGCCGATCTCGTAGATGTGCCGCACATCGAGCCGAACCCAGACGTTCTGTTGGGAGGCCTTCCCCTTCCACGCCACGTCGTAGATGACCCCCCACACGAACCCGCGGACCGGGAAGGTCTCGTTCCACGCGGCCTTGGGACTGCAATAGTCGGCGCCGGCGTCGAAGACCGGGATCGGCCCCTCGATCACCTTGCCGTAGTCGACCTTCGGTACCGTGCTGGACGCGTGCTGTTTCGGCAAGGTCCCCCACCGATCGGTGGCCCAGGACACACCCTCGCTCATCTGGTCGCTGACCTCGTGCAACGACGAGGCCTGCGCGCCATTGCCCAGGTTCACCGTGTCGCCCTCGGAAATGGTCGCGCAATCCTCCGGCACCACCCCCTCGTCGAACCAGGTGTGCATGCAGACCATGCTGGCGGCGAGGTGGTCGCGCACCCAGGATGCGTTCGGCGTCGTACCGACCGCACCCCAGCCCACCACGTCCTGCCCCGCGGGGGTCAGGACGAAGGTGATGTCGGAGAGTTGATCCTCGCTGCGACCCTCGATCTCGCAGTCCGGCAGCGCGAACGGCAGGTACCAGGGCACCTTCCCGGCTCCGAGCGCCCGACCCCGGTGTGCGATGGAGCGAGCGCTGGTCGCGAGCTCGTCGACCCCGAAGAGCACGGCGAACCAGGTGCGGACGTCGTCCCGCCGGGCGACCACCTCCACGGCGTCGATGTCTTCGGCGTCGGCGGTGGTGTCCAGCTCGCCGGCCGCGGCGTCCCATGCGCCCAGGGCCACCTGGCTCCCCGGGTCGACGTCGATGGCCTCGCCGAGCACCGTGTTGGCCGACGCCACCACGTCCGCCACTTCGCGCGCGCGCTCCAGGCCCGCGGCGGTGCCGTCGAGCTCGCGCACCGCGGCCAGTGCGGCCGCGTCGGCGCCCGCCTGGAGTTGCGACTGCGCCACGCGCGCCAGGCCCAGGTCCACGACCAGGGCCACCGAGGCCAGGAGCACACCGGCCACCAGGGCCACCGTGAGCGCCGAGGCGCCCCGCCGCCGACGTCGGGAGCTCATCTTCCCTCCAGAGTGGGGATGACCTCCGTCGCCACGTACACCGCGGTCGGGCCGACCAGAACGACGAAGAGCGGCGGTAGGATGAAGAGGATCATGATGACCGTCAGCTTCGGCGCGGCCTCGCCCGCGCGCCGTTCGGCTTCGAGCAGGCGGCGGCGGCGCGACATGCGTGCGTGGATGCGGACGGTGTCGGCGACGCCGGTACCATACCGCTCGGCCTGCGACAGCACGCCGACCAGGGCGGCGATGTCGTCGACGCCGATGCGCTGGTCGAGGTGCTCCAACGCCTCGGCACGGCCGAGACCCGCGTGCATCTCCGAGTTGAGCAGCTCCAGCTCGGCGCCGAAGGCCGGGGCGACGCGCGTGATCTCGCGCGCGAGGTAGCGGAGGGCGGCGTCGAGCCCGAGGCCCGACTCGAGCGCGCTCACGAGCATGTCCAGCGCGTCGGGCAGGATGGTGCGAATCTCCCGCTGCCGACCGGTCCGCACCGCGTGGAGCACCGCCGCCGGCAGGTAGTAGCCGACGGCCGCCGCGAACAGGCTGATGGCGAGGCGCCCACCGAGCGGCCACGCGGCGGTCGGGAGGAGCGGCAAGGCCGCCGCAGCGAGGGCCGCGACGGTCCGCGAGGCGAGGTACAGCGGCAGCGCCGCGGGTTGCCGCCAACCGGCCTGCACCAGGGCACGACGGGTGGTCTCCGCCGCGCCGGTCTCGCCCGAGAGCGCCAACCGACCGAGGGCGTGCGTCAAGGGCGACGGCTCGGCCGGGCGGGTGAACGCGGACCCTTCGGTGCTGAGCAGGACAACCCGCGGCCACGCGGCCCAAACGAGACCGAAGACCACGGCCGTGGCAAAGAAGACGCCGAAAGCGAGCAGCGTGGGCCCCATCAGACCTCCACCCGCGCGAATCCGCGCATCGCCAGCGCACCCGCCACCAACGAGAGGATTGCGTACGCCAGGAGCGTACGCCCCATGCCCGTGGTCAAGAGCGGGGCGAGGTACTCGGGGCGCACCACCAGCAAGGCGGCCGCGACCACGAACGGGAGGCTCGCGAGGATCGCCGCCGACGCGTTGGTCTCGGCGGTCAGCGCGCGGACCTTCTCGCGGAAGACCAGCCGCTCCCGGATGGTCTCCGCCAGGTGGTCGAGCGTCTCCAGCGGGTTGCCGCCGGTCTCGCGGTGGAGGAGCACCACGCTCACGAAGAGCCGGACGTCGAAGTTCTCGGGCGCGCGGTCGGCGAAGTGTTCGAGGCAGGCTCGAAGGTCGACCCCGAGGCGATGGGCCTCCGACACCCGTGCCAGCTCCTGACCGATCGGGTCGGGCAGCTCGGCGGCGCTCAGGCGGAGTGCGTCGGCGAACGCGTGCCCGGCGCGCAGGGTGCGACCCATGCGATCGATGGCGTCGGGGAGCTGTTCGGTGAGCCGCGTGCTGCGGTGCGCCATGGCGACGCGGAGCTGGACCCAAGGGATCAGGCCGAGGAGGAGGCCGAGCCCCTGCTTCCCGCCCTCCAACCACCAGACCGACAACGCGACGCCGAGGACCGCCCAGCCCGCGGACCGGGCAAGGAGTCCGGCGGCGTCGGGCGGCTCACCCGCCTGTTCCTGCCACCCCCCCACGATTCCCAGCGGGCCCGGAACGGTCCCGGGGCGCTCCAAGCGCGGCTCCGCCGCTCCGTCCGCCCCGAAGCGGTGCGCGAGGTGGCGCCTGCGGAGCTGGACGCGGTGGGCGATGCCGCCCCACACGAGCGTCATCACCAGGAGCGTGCCGACGAAGATCGCCACGGCGACCCCGATCAGCACACGGTCTCCCACCTAGGCCTCCTCGGCGATGGAGAGCAGCTCGGTGTCGAGGGACTGCCCGTACGCCGTGAAGCGGGCGGCGAAGTCCGGCCGGACGCCGGTGGATTCGAAGATGCCCCGAACCCGACCGTCGGGGTCGGTCGTACGTTGCCGGAAGCGGAACAACTCTTGCGTGGCGATCAGGTTGCCGGAGATCCCGGTCACCTCGGTGAACGACGTGACCCGCCGGCGGCCGTCCGAGTGGCGATTGACCTGGATGATGAGGTCGATCGCCCCGGCGATCATCTCGCGGATGGCGGTCCCGGAGATGTTCCCCATGCCGAGGCCCACCATGGTCTCGATGCGCGTGAGCGCGTGGCGTGGACTGTTGGCATGAATCGTACAGATACTGCCTTCGTGGCCGGTGTTCATCGCCT
>SXOM01000102.1 GCA_005776735.1 Pseudomonadota bacterium | reverse complement strand
CGCTCGGCGTGGCGGCGGTCCTGGCCCGCCGTCAGCGGCCGGGCACCACGTAGGCCGACCCGGCGAAGGCGCCGCCGGCGTCGGAGTAGGGCGCGCCGAAGATGAGGTCGGCCAGGCCGTCGCCGTCGTAGTCGCCGCCCCCGGCGACCACGCGGCCGCCGTAGTCGCCCTCGGCCTCTCCCAGCCAGCGCAGCCCGACCTCGCCGAGCGTCGCGACGCCCGCGGCCGCCGGTCGGTGCACCAGGTAGGCCGCGCCCGCGTCCACCCCGTTGGTGTCGTGGCCGTAGGCGCCGACCACGAGGTCGCCGAGGCCGTCGCCGTCGGTGTCCCCGGCGGCGGCGAGGTGGGCGCCCGCCTGGTCGAGCACCGCTTCGCCGACGAGCTGGGCCGCGGCGCCCGCCACCGTGCCGGACCCGACCGGCGAGGCGAAGACCCAAACCCGCCCTTCGCGGTCGAGGGTCTCGCCGCTGAGCGCGAGGTCGCCGAGGCCGTCGCCATCGGCGTCGCCGAGGCCGACGACGTAGTCGCCGACGTACTGATCGTCCGCCTCGCCGGTGATCACCACGTCGGCGTCGCGCAGCGCGAGGACCCCGGCCGGGAGCGGGCTGGAGAAGACCGCGACGAGCCCGGCGTTGGACCCCCCGTCGTCGGCGCCGATGCAGCCGATGGCCAGCTCTTCGTCGCCGTCCCCGTCGAGGTCGCCGGCGCTGGCCATGACCTGCCCGACGCCGTCGCCCGCTTCGGGGTCGCCGTGGCGTACGGCCGCTTCGGGCGTGGTGCCCTCGATGATCGTCGGCGCGTCGGCCAGCTCCACCTCGCCGGTGGCGAGCGGCGGGCCGAACAGGTACGCCCGACCCGAGCCGGGC
Source organism: Pseudomonadota bacterium (assembly GCA_005776735.1). Taxonomy (GTDB): domain Bacteria; phylum Myxococcota_A; class UBA796; order UBA796; family SXON01; genus SXON01. Next base: position 4,783 of record SXOM01000102.1, on the reverse strand, counting down.
CCGTTCCCGTCGCTGCCGGGCGCCCCGATCACCAGCGAAGCACCGCCGGCCCCCGCCAACCAGTCGACCGCGGTGCCGGCGTAGTCGTTGGTCGCTTCGCCGTGAAGGACGGTCAACGCCGCCGTCTCGTCGTGGGTGCCTTCGGCGAGGTCGAGCGGGAAGAGGTAGACCGCGCCGGCGTACGCCCCGTTCTGTTTGCCCCCGATCGCGCCGGCCGCCACGGTGTCCGGCCCGGCGGCCACGGTGAAGCCGAGGGAGTCCCGCTGCGTGGAGCCGATGCAGACGGGCGCTTCGCTGAGCGCGACCTCGCCTTGCACCCCGCTGAACCGACACAGCCGGTGCACGAAGTAGCCGGCCACCCACAACGCCGCGCCGGGCTCGCCCGAGAGCGGCGAAGCGAAGTCCATCGCGCGGCCGGCGGCCGCGCTGGGGTCGCCCCGGACCGTGAGGGTGGGCGCCAGTTCGGGCGCGTCGCCGGTGTCGGCGCTGTCTGCCGCCGTGTCGCCGGAGTCTACGGGGGTTGCGCAGGCGAACACGGCGTACAGCAGCATCGGCGCAGCCTACCCTCGCGCGACCCGCCCGGCGCGGGTCGGATAAGCACCGCGGCGTGCGAACCGTCCTGTACGTAGGGGATTCCCTGTTGGTGTCCGAGACCCTCGGCGGCGAGGTGCCCGGCTTCGATCCGGTGGCCGCGGGCCTGCCGCGGAAGTCGCTCAAGACGATGACGCGGGCGGTCCAGCTCGGCGTGGCGGCCGTGCTGGCGGCGGTCGCGCGCGTGCCGGGGTGGGCGTCGGTGCCGCCCGAACGCCGCGGCCTCTACGTGGGGGCGTCGCCCCAACAGGGCGATGCCGCCGACCTCGCCGACGCGTTGGCGGCGGCCGGGCCGGTGCCCGACCTGGAGGCGTTCGCCACGCTCGGCGTGCCGCTGGTGCCGCCGCTGTGGTTGGTGAAGGGCCTCTCGAACAACGTCCTCGGCTACGCCAGCGCAATGCTCGACCTGCGCGGTGACAACGCGAACTGGTGCGACGGGCGCCTGGGGGGGGCGGTCGCGCTCGCCCACGCGGTGCACGCGGTGGCGGAGGGGCGGGTCGACCTGGCGATCGCCGGGGGCGCCGACGCACTGCGCGGCGCCGAGGCGATCCTCGGGGTGCCGTGCGCGGAGGGGGCCGCCTTCGTGGTCCTGTGCTCGGCGGGCCTGTTGCCGATCGAGGGTCGCGTCGTGCGCGCCGCGCTTCCGGAGGCCCCCGAGCGCCTGGATGCGGTCGGCGAGCTCGGGGCCGCCGCCGCTCCGGTCGCGCTGGTGCGGGCGGTCCGGGCCGGTGGCGTCGCGCGGTCGGGCGGTGTCGAGGTTGCGTGAAGCCCATGCACCGCGCGGCACGGGGCGATAACGGGCGGCCCGGTCGAGGTGTCCATGGTCAAGCCGGTCGGGAGCGCTGCCGAGTGTGATGCCAACGTGCTGGCCAAGGTGCGGCAGGCCTTCGCCGACGCGCTCGGCCTCGGGGTCGACGAGGTGCAGTTCGACTCGGTGATCCTCGGCGAGCTCGGCGCGGAGAGCCTCGACCTCCTGGACATCGCGTTCCGGCTCGAGCGGGCGTTCGACATCCGGATCCCGCGTGGCGGCATCGAGGCCACCAGCAAGCAGGGGCTCGGCGAGGGCGAGGTGTACGAGGTGGGCGGCGTGCTCACCAAGGCCGCACTCGTGAAGCTGGCCGAGGCGATGCCCGAGGTCCCGGCCGCCGAGTTCCGCGACGGTCTCAAGGTGTCCGAGGTGGCCACGCTCCTGCGCGTCGGCACCTTCTACAACATCGTGCAGGGGCTCAGCGCGCAGAAGGCCGCCGCGCAAGGATGAGCCGGGCGCCGGGGAGGGCGGGCCGGTTCGCGTTCCTGGTGCACCCGCTGGTTCCGGTCGCGCAGCGCCTCCAGGGCCTCCGCACCGCGCGTTTCGACGTGGCGCTCGGCCGCAGCGGCGGGACGTCGCCGGACGATTGCGGGGTGCTCGCGCACGTCCGCTATCGGGGAGTCGAGGGGGTGATCGTGGGCGTGCCCATGCTCCCGGCCGAGCTCCTCGCCGACCAGGAGCGCGCGCTGCGCTGTATGCGTCGCGCCGTGCAGATCGCCGGTCCCGTGGACTGTGTGGGGCTCGGGAGCGTGCTCTCGGTGGTCGCTGGCCGCGGCGCCGCGCTGCAGGCCGCGTGCGGCGTCCCGGTGACCACCGGCAACGCCGCGACGGCGTGGGCGGCCTGGCGCATCACCGAGGGCCTGCGCGCGGGGCGGCCCGTGGGGGTGCTCGGGGCGCGCGGGACGGTCGGGCGCGCCCTGGTGGAGCTGCTCGGCGCCGTGGGCGATCCCGCGGACCTGGGCGGGTTCGAGGTCCTGGTCGGCGCGAACACCACCGGCGGTACGGTCGCGCCGGGCGCGTTGGCGGCGGGCACCACCCTGGTGGACGTGGCGCTGCCGCCGACGCTGTCGGGGCCCGCGCCGGCGGGGGTGCGCGTGGTGGCCGGCGAGCGGTTGACGATCCCCGGCGGCTGGGAGCGGGACTTCTGGGGGTGGGTGTTCCACGTGGTCGCCGGGTACGGCGTGGGGCACGTGTACGCGTGCCTGCTCGAGCCGCTGGTCGCGGTGCTCGAGGGGCGGGACGCCCCGTGGCAGCAGGGTCGGCTGCTCCCCGGCGCGACCGTCGCGGCGTTCGGCGAAGCGGCCGCCCGGCACGGCCTGGTCGTGGGGTGAGCCAAACCATCCGCGCTCAAGTCGGGTCGCTGCGCCGCCGATGACGGGGGGCATGGTCGACCCCAACGAGTTGCTCCGCCTGCCCTCGACGACCTCGGCCGGTGGCCGGCGCTGGCTCGCGCAGGAGCTCGCCGCCGGGCTCATCGCCCGCGTGGGGCTGCGTCCGATCGGTCCGCCGGTGATGATGCTGCGCGAGCTCATCCTGCGGGCGTGGGCGCAGGGGCGCTCGCCGACGTTGGACGAGCTCTTGACCGCGGCGCTCGAAGGCGAGGGCCCGCAGGAGCCTCCGGTCCACGCACGCCTGGAGCTCGCCCTTCGCTTCGTGATCGCCGCCCCCGAGTTCGCCGGGGGGGCGGCCGAACCGGAATTCCGGCGGCGGGCGACGGCGGCCCGGGCCGCGGCCGCGTCGGCGTAGGGGCTGCGGAGCCAGGCAGGCGTCGCCCCGCCTCCCGCCTGCGGGATAGGCGCCCGCATGCTGCTCGTGCTCGCGATCACCGGGTGTTCCACCGCCAACTCCTGCGCCGACTACGTCGGTGCGCGCCAGGCCTGTGCCGACGAGTCGGGCGACGACACCGTCTACGACGCCGGCGTGGTCTGCGGCGAGTGGTCGGCCGAGCAGGAGGAGCTCTACGGCGACTGGTACGCGTGCCAGGCTGCGGCCTACACGGCGGTCGAGTGCCGGACGGTCGACGACCGGCTCGACGCCGAGTCGGGCGCGGCCACCTGCGATCCGCCCGCGGAGTAGCGCGGCTGCTATCGGTCGCGGCGCGGCTTCTCGGTCCGCGCGCGCTCCTCGCGGCAGCGGCACCGCTTCTCGGGCGGAACGTCCCCCAGGACCATCTCGATGTGGGCTCCGCAACCGGAGAACGTGGGCTTCTGACAGATCGGGCAGGTGATTCGCATGCACATGCCCCGAGGAGCCGACGTCTCCGACTTTTGTTTCACCTCACGGTGCGCGCCGGCCAGCGGGGTGGTAAGCTGCACGCATGTTCAGTCCGCTCACCCTCCAGTTCCTCCGCGATCTGCGCGCGAACAACGATCGCGCGTGGTTCGAAGCCAACCGCGCTCGGTGGGAGGCCGATGGCAAGGCGCCCCTCCTCGCGTTCGTCCGCGCGTTCCGACCGCGCCTGCACGCGCTGTCCCCGCGCTTTTTGGCCGACGACCGCTCCACCGGCGGCTCCGCGTTCCGCATCCACCGCGACACGCGGTTCTCCAAGGACAAGTCCCCCTACAAGACGCACGTGGCCGCGCAGTTCCGCCACGAGGCGGTCACCGGCGCGGCCAACGAGGTGGTGCACGCGCCCGGCTTCTACTGCCACGTCTCGCCCGAGGGTCCGGGCGAGATGGATGGGTCCTTCGGTGGCTTCGGCTGCTGGCGCCCCGAGGGTGCGGCGTTGGCCGCCATCCGGCAGCGCATCGCGGAGATGCCCGACGCGTGGGCGCGGGCCCGGGGCGCCTTGCCGCTGGAGGGGGAGTCACTCAAGCGCCTCCCGGCGGGCTTCGATCCCGCGCACCCGCACGCGGACGATCTGCGTCGGAAGGACTTCATCGTGGTCCGGCACTTCACCGAGGCCGAGGTCGTGGGGCCGGCCTTCGTCGATCGGTACGCGGCCGCGGCGGCCGAAGCCGGCCCGTTCATGAAGTTCTTGTGCGAGGCCGTCGGGCTGCCCTGGGCGTAGCCCTCCCCCGCGGCGGCGGGCGCGGCCGGGTCCGGGTCCCGTTCCACCCCACGTCGTATACTCCCTTCCGCTCCCCGAGCCTCCATGCGCTGGTTCTCCCGCGGTGATCTCGAGGGCTTCTTCGGCCTCGCGCTCGACAACCTCGTCCAACTCCTGCTCATCGACAGCTTGTGCCGGTTTGTCCTCGGGTTCGACGGCGAGCTGATCTACGGGCGCATCCTGCCGGGCGCGGCGATGTCGTTGTGCGTGGGCAACCTCTACTACGCATGGCAGGCGCGGCGCCTCGCCGAGTCCACCGGGCGAACCGACGTGTGCGCGCTCCCCTACGGCATCAACACCGTGTCGCTCTTCGGGCACGTCTTCCTCATCATGCT
>SXOM01000656.1 GCA_005776735.1 Pseudomonadota bacterium | reverse complement strand
GACGCCGCACCCGCCGCCCCGGCGCGCGGCGGCCTCCCGCCTCGGCGCGCGTCCGGCTGGGCACGGGCCGCCGCCCACCCGGCTACCTTGCCGGCGTGTCCGAACCGCTCCCCGTCACGGTCCTCACCGGGTTCCTGGGAGCCGGCAAGACCACGCTGCTCAACCGGCTCCTGGCGAGCCCGGACAGCCCGCCCACCGCGGTGATCGTCAACGAGTTCGGCGCGCTCGGCATCGACGGCAAGCTCGTGGTGGGCGCGTCCGAGCGGGTCGTGGAGCTGCGCAACGGGTGTGTGTGCTGCGAAGTGCGCGACGACCTGCGCCGTACCGCGCTGGAGCTGTTGGCCAAACGCCGCCGTTTCCTTCGCCCCTACCGCTTCGACCGGATGGTCGTCGAAACCTCGGGCCTGGCCACGCCGGGCCCCCTGGTCCAGACGTTCCTCCTCGACCCGGAGTTGGCCGCGGCCACCCGTGTCGACGGCGTGGTGGCGTTGGCCCACGCCGGGCGGATCGGCGACCAGCTCGCTGCGCACCCGGAGGTCGCGGCGCAGCTCGCCTGCGCCGACCACGTCGTGCTCAACCACGCCGACCACGCCGACGACATCGACGCCGCCGAGCTCGCCGTGCGCGCGGTGGCGCCCCTGGCAACGCTCGGGCGGGCCGTCCGCGCCGACGTCCCGCTGGCGCCGCTCGGGTCCCTCGGCGGCGGCGACGCCTCGCGGTGGGCGATCCGCGAGGTGGTGGCCCACTCGGCCGGCGTGGTGACCCGCAGCTTCACGAGCCCGCGCGCGCTGGACCTGCCGAAGCTCAAGATGTTCCTCCAGTTCGTCGCGGCGCGACGCGGCGGCGAGTTGTTGCGGCTGAAAGGGGTCTTCCGGGTGCACGGGGTGCAGACCGCGGTCGTCGCGCAGGGGGTCTACCAGTGGCTGGAGCTCGGTCCGGCCGCGATCCCGGCGCCGGCGACGAGCGGGCTCGTGATCATCGGGCGCGGCCTCGACCCCGGGGAGCTCGACCGGGGGTGGCGGGCGGTGGTCGGATAACCCGCAGCGATGGCCCGCGTCCTCGCCCTCCTGCCCGCCACCGACTTCGACCCCACCGAGATCGCGGTCCCGTGGCAGGCGGTGACCGCCGCCGGGCACACGGTGGTCGTCGCCACGCCGGACGGGTCGCCGGGGCAAGCCGACCCGCGGATGCTGACGGGCGAGGGGCTCGGCGTCTGGGCCTCGATCCTCCGCGCCGACGCCAACGGTCGGGCCGCCTACGCCGCGCTCTCGGCGGCCCCCGAGTTCCGCTCGCCGGCCCGCTGGGCCGACGTGCGTGGCGACGCGTACGACGCGCTCCTGCTCGCCGGCGGGCACGCCCCGGGGATGCGCGTGTACCTCGAATCCGCCCTGGTGCAGGCCCATACCGCGGCGTTCTTCGTGAGCGGCCGCCCGGTCGCCGCCATCTGCCACGGCACCCTGGTCGCCGCGCGCACCCTCGACCCCGCCACCGGACGTTCGGTGCTCCACGGCCGGCGTACCACGGGGCTCTTGCGCACCCAGGAGCTGCTCGCCTGGGCGATGACCGCGGCGTGGTTGGGAAACTACTACCGAACGTACACCACCCCTCTGCAGGTTGAAGTGACGGCCGCGCTCGCCGCGCCTGACGATTTCGTGCCCGGCCCCGTCCCCCTGCGACGCGACGCGCCCGGCGACCTCGCCGCCGGGTTCGTCCACGTCGACGGGAACTACCTCTCGGCGCGATGGCCCGGCGATGCGCACCGGTTCGGTGCGGCGCTGGTCGAGCGCCTGCGCGCCCGAATCGGATAAGCGCCCGACCTCCCGGGAGCGACCATGACCGCGTGGACCCAACTGACCGAACGTGTCCTCGAGCTCGACGCCCTCGCGGGCGCCACCGCCGTGCTGGAGTGGGACCAGCAGACCCAGATGCCCCCCAAGGGCGCGGGCTCCCGCGGGACGCAGACGTCGTACTTGCAGAAGTTCTACCACGAGAAGTTCACCGCCCCCGCGTTCGGCGACCTGCTCGCCACCTTGGAAGCGAGCCCGCTCGACGAACAACAGCGCGCCGCGGTCCGGCTGCACCGCCGCCGCTACGACCGCGCGGTGCGGGTCCCGGCCGAGCTGGTGCAGGCCCTCGCGGGCGCCCGCACCGAGGGGTTCCACGCGTGGGTCGCCGCCAAGGAGGCGGACGACTTCGGGGCGTTCGCGCCGAAGCTCCAGCGCCTGCTCGACCTGTCGCGGGAGTACGCGGCGATCGTCGCACCCGGCGTGGCGCACCCCTACGACGCGCTCTTGGACGAGTACGATCCCGGCACCACCGTCGCCGACCTGCGGCCGATGTTCGAGCGGCTCGCCACCGAGCTCGGCACCTTCCTCGACGCGGTGGGCCCGCGCCCGCACCCGGCCGCGTTCGACCGGAAGCTCGATCTCGAAGGCCAACGCCGGCTCAGCGACCGCGTCCTGCGCGACCTGGGCTTCGACATGCAGGGCGGCCGCCTCGACAAGAGTGCGCACCCGTTCTCGATCGGCCTCGGCGCCGGCGACGTGCGCGTGACCACCCGCTACTTCGAAGACAACGTGCTCAGCGGCCTCGGCAGCACCATCCACGAGTGCGGGCACGGGATGTACGAGCAGGGCCTGCCGCACGACCTCGCGGGCACCGGGCTCAACCAGGCGGCGGGCATGGGCATGCACGAATCCCAGAGCCGCTTCTGGGAGAACTTCATCGGCCGATCGTTGCCGTTCTACCGGTACCTGGCCCCGCGCATGGCCGGCATCTGGCCCGGCGAAGACTTCGACCCGGAGTCGATGTACCGCGCGGCCAACCGGGTGGAGCGCTCGCTCATCCGCGTCGAGGCCGACGAAGCGACCTACAACCTGCACATCATCGTGCGGTTCCAGCTCGAGGTGGCCATCCTCGAAGGAAAACTCCAGGCCGCCGATCTTCCCGAGGCCTGGAACGATGCGTACCGGCGAGTCGTGGGCGTGGTCGCGCCGAGCCCCAAGACCGGCGTGATGCAGGACGTGCACTGGTCCAGCGGGTACTTCGGCTACTTCCCGAGCTACACCATCGGGAACCTCTACGCGGCGAGCTTCGCCCAGTGCATGCTCCGCGACGTCCCCGACCTGTGGTCACACGTGGAGCGCGGCGAGTTCGCGCCGATGTTGGCGTGGCTCCGCGAGAAGGTGCACCACCAGGGCATCCGCCACGACGCGCGCGACCTGTTCCGATCCATCGTGGGCGACCGCGACCCGGTGGCCGACCTGGTCGGACACCTGTGGAGCCGCCACGGCGCGGTGTACGGCGTGTCGCGGTAGTCAGGAGCCGGCGGGCGGCTGCCAGAGCTCCACGCGGTTGCCCTCGGGGTCGACCACCCAGCCGAAGCTGCCGTACTCCGACACCTCGGACTTCTCGTCGACCGCGCAGCCCTCGTCGCGCAGCGCGGCCAGGAGCGCGGGGAGATCGGCCACGCGGAAGTTCATCATGAACGTGGCGGTGCCGGGGCTGTAGTACGCGCTGGTCGCGTCGTGGATGGCCCAGACGGTGGTGCCGTCGCCGCCGGGCGCACCGTCGGCCCAGCGGAAGGCGCAGCCGCCCCAGGCCTGCACGTCGATGCCGAGGTGGTCGCGGTACCAGGCGCGGAGCGCCTCGGGGTCGCGCGCCTTGAAGAAGATGCCGCCGATACCGGTCACACGGGTCATCCGCCCCAGGTAAATCGGCGGCGCCGCGGGCGCCCGAACCCGCCCGAAGATAGACCGCGCAGCGGAGACTGCTCGGATGGGGCTCAACGGCTGGGAACTGGGGATCATCCTCGTGCTCGTGCTGATCGTGTTCGGCGCCGGCAAGCTGCCCGACGTGTTCCGCCAGGCGGGCAAGGGCATCAAGGCGTTCAAGGACGCGTCCGAGGGCAAGGGCGGCGCTGCCGAAGAAGACGAGGGCGAAACCGACGAAGAACGCGCTGAGCGCCTGCGCAAGCGCAAGGCCGAGCGCAAGGAGCTCGCCGCCAAGGACGACCTCGACGACGACCCCGAAGAGGTCAAGTCGGCGTCCAGCAAGAAAGAGGCGAAGTAGGGCGACGCGCCGCGACCGTCCGTGCCGGCCCGGGGCCGGCGTGGGCAGGGTCCGGCGCGCGTCGCGCACCCCCCTCGGGCTCACCCGGCGGGTTCGTCGCCCCCGGAGCGGCGCGGGGCCGCCG
>SXOM01000655.1 GCA_005776735.1 Pseudomonadota bacterium | reverse complement strand
GTCGATCAGTGGCGTCTACAAATCCGGCAGCCTTTCTGGGGGCGGCCTCATTGCCGTCGACATCCTCGGCCCGCTCAGCGCCGTCGCGCGATTTTCCTACAAGCGGTTGACGCCCGAAATGCCCCGACGTGGCCACGCCGTGGTTGGGCACCGCCCGCTGGGCCGACGCGGTGCACGCCCTCGCCCCCCGCACCGACCCCGCCGGGCACGCCCCGCTCGCGGCGTTCGCCGCGGTCGCCGGCGAAGCGGAGCGCCAGACGCTCGCGGCTGCGCTCGTCCGCACCGCGCTCCCCGCCGACGCCCCGCTCCTGGCCTCGTTGGCCACCGACGCGTCGCTCCGCACCCGGGTCGCCGCCGCGGCGGCGACGCACCGGCTGGGGGGCGGCGCAACCCCCTGACCTACGGCCCGAAGAGCGGGTCGATCTCCGGCTCCGGCTCCGCGGGCACCACGACCGGCGGCGGCGAGACGACCACCGGCGGCGGAAAGACCGGCGCGAAGAACGCGGCGAGCGCCGGCTTGAGGTCGACGAGCACCTGGGCCGTGGCCGCCGCGCTTCGCGACACGCTCATGCCGTGGTCGGCGCCGTCCACGACGTGCACGGTCGGCAGCGACTTCGCCAGCCGCATCGCCTTCTTGTGGAGCGCTTCGAGGATCGCGGCGTCCCACTGCGGGTCGGCGCTGCCGATGAGGACGTAGGCCCGGGCGCCCGCGGCCGCGATGGCCTGGAACACCATCTCGTCCTTCCACAGCGGGGTGAGCCACACGCTGAGCCCCGCCGCGAGCTCCGGCACCTGGATGAGCGCGTGCGCCATCGCGGTGGTGCCGAGCGACTTCCCGGCGAGCACCACCGGCCGCCCGGCCGCCCGCTCGAACGCGGCGCGTGCGTAGGCGCCGCTGTCGGCGACCAGGCACGCCTCCCGGTCCTCGCCCGAGAGCGCCGACAACGCGGGGTCCAGCCCGTAGTACCGCTCGGACAGGAACACCTCGAGGCCCGCCGCGAGCATCACGTCGCGCGTGGTCGCACACAGCGGCCGCTCCTGGGTGTACGCGGCGCCGGGGTAGAGGACACCGAGCCCGCGGGGGCTCTGGAGCGGCGTCGCGAGCTTCAGCGGCAAGGGCTGGGCCCGCCAGCCGGTGAGTTGGGGCGCAGGTGCGGCCATCCGGGCCGGGTAGCCGGTTGGGCGCCCCGCCGCGACCGGCCTGGGCCCTCACAACGTCCGGCGCGTGGCGCGCGCCGCGCTGGGCGTGGTACACTCAGCTTCCATCCTGGAGTCTCGGTGTCCAGCCAGTCCCACCTGCGCGCAGGGAGCGGCGCCCAGAGCACGACCGAGGCGGCGGTGCGTGAGTCCCCGGCCCGCCAACGCCGCGGGAACCAGGATGCGCAAGCGCGCATCCGACGGCTGACGGGCGGCACGGAGCACGTCCTCGGCGAGACGATCGAGGTCACCCCGGACCTCCTCGCGCTGCTCGCCGGTGGCGACGCGCAGTCGGTCGAGTCCGGTGTGGACGGCACCGGGGAGACCGACATGTCCACCGGCACCGCGTTCGTGCACGATCCCGGCGAAGACAAGACCGGCGTCAACGCCGACGACGTCACCCAGGGACAGCTCGCGAACTGCTACTTCATGGCGGCCATGAAGGCGGTCGCTCGCGCCAACCCCCAGGCGATCCACGACCTCATCAGCGAAAACGACGACGGCACGTACGACGTCACGCTCTACGTGAAGGAGCACGTCTGGTCCCTGAACGCGAGCCCCAAGGTCTACACCGTGTCTCCCACGTTCCCCACGCAGGGGGGTCGGACGCTGGGCGCCGAGGCGGGCGACTCGGTAGGGGACACGCGAGAGATCTGGCCCATGCTCCTCGAGAAGGCCTTCGCCATCCACTGTGGAAGCTACAAGGAGACGGAGTACGGCTTCGGCGGCGCCGCCATGCAGTTGCTCACCGGCCAGGACACCGACAACGTCGGCCTCCTGCTCGGCCTCGGCCTGCGCGCCGAGGCCACCATCCTGGCCGACCTGGCCGGCGCGCTGACCGACAAGAAGGCCGTCACCGCGGCGACGGGCGAGTTCGACGCCGACACGCTGAAGGCGGCGAAGGCGGCGTATCCCGGCCGGCTCGGCCAGAAGCACGTGTACGCGGTGAAGGAGGTCGACGTCGAGGGCAAGACCATCTCGCTGGACAACCCGTGGGGTGGCGACACCGACATCGACCACATGCCCGTCGCGGACTTCAAGAAGTTCTTCCGGCAGTACGACATTGTCGGATGACCTTCCTCCCCCTCGTGCTCTCGCTCGGCTGCGCGACCGCGCTGGTCACGCGCCCACCCCCGCCGGAGGGTGCCATGACCTTCACTGAGACAGCAGTCGCGGCCCTGGCCGGTGTCCGCGTGCCCATCGCGAACGCAGCCCACGCCGACTACCGGGACGTGGCCGGGACGCTGCGCACCGGCGCCACGATCGAGTTCATGCTCCCCGACGGTCCGTTGACGGCGGGCGCGGGCACGGAGTTCACCGTGGGGGGTCACCGGTTCCGCGTGCACGAGGTCCGCCTGGAGCAGCCGCTGGCCCGCGTCGTGGTCCTCCCCGCCGACTGAGCCACCCGGCTACGCTCGACCCGGGCGCCCGCCGCCGCTCCTCCCGGCCCCCCTCGCCCCCCGCGCCGCGGCGCGCGCCGGCCTCGACCGGGCCGCAGGCCCGACCGATCGGGGTGGGTCGCGGCGCGCCGCCCTGATGGGCCTCACCCTCCTCGCCGCGTGTGACCCACCGCCCGCCGAGGTCGACCCGCAGACCCTCCGCTGCGCCACGTTCCGCGACGAAGACACGCTCCCCAGCAGCACCCAGACGTTCTCCGTCGCCGTCGATCCGGCGCGCGGTCGGGCGGTCGCCACGGGGCTCGGGCTGCCGTGGTTGTCGGTGGTCGACCTCGGGTCCGCCACCCGCGTCGACGCGCTCCGACACGCCTCCACGTCCACGCGCACGCCGCACGTGGTGCTCGACGGCGCGGGCACCGCGTGGGTCGCGTCCGCGTCGCAGCCGGCGCTGGTGCGGGTGGACGTCGACGCGCGCACGGTCGACGAGGTCGCCGGCCTCGAGCCCCTCCAGTGGGCGGCGGGGCTGGACGTGGGGGTGGTCGTGTCCAGCGGCGGGGCGGTCGTCCGGCTCGACACCACCGGGGCGATCGTCGCCACCGCCGCCGGCGGCCCCGCGCGCGCCGGTGCGGTCCACCCGCTCGGGGTGGTGGTCGTCGACGGCGACCAGGCCCGCCTCCTCGACGCGGCGTCGTTGGCGACCGTCGGCGGCTGCGCGCTGGCGTTCGCCCCCACCTCGGTGGCGGCGCTGGACGACGGCAGCCTCGTGTACGCCGACCTCACGCACCTCGGGCGCCAGGTGTGCACCCCCGACGCCGTGGCCGAGACGTGGGCGGTCGGGCGCGAAGTCCACACGCTCGTCGCGGGCGGCGACCACGTCCTCGCGTTGGACCGCGTCGGCGCGGACGACCCGACCCGCGGGGTGGCGATCCGGGTCGGCACCACCGGGGCACCGTCTGTCGCTTTTGCGACCGCCAAGAACACCGCGAGTGGCGGGTACGACGCCGACGGGGTGTTGTGGGCGGCGGCCGAAGGTTCCTCCGAGGTGGTCGGCTTCGACGGCGACGGCGGTGTGCGCGCCGAGGTGTCGACGGGAACGTCGCTGGCCGACCTGGTGGTCGGTCCCGGCGGCGAGGTGTACGGGACCGGCCGATTGTCGGCGTTGGTCGGGCGGCGGGACGGGGACGTGCTGCTCCGCGCCGAGCCATTGGTGTGGCCGTGGGCGCCGCGCCTGGACGGAGACCGGCTGGTGCTCCTCGACCACCTGCTCGGGCACCTCGTCGCGCTCGACGCCGCCACGCTCACCGAGACGGCGCGGGTCGACCTCGGCCTGGGTGTCAACGAGCTGTTGACGTTCGACAGCCTCGCCCAGGCCGCGGACCGTGGCACCTGGCTGGTGGCGGAGAGCCAGTCCGACGTGGTGCTGGAGGTCGACCTGGACGCGGGCGGGGTCCTGCGCTCGTGGGCGCTCGGGGGGCCGGCGGTGACCGACCCCGACCAGGGCGCGCAGCTCGAGCTGCACTACCGGGGCGACGGCACCGCCTTCTTGGCGCGGACCTACGACGGGCGCCTGACCCGGCTGGACCTCGACGGCGCCGAGCTGGAGCACGCGTGGCTCGACGAGGCCGACGCCGCCTTGCTCCTGGAGCGGCGCCTGACCCGCGCGCTGGTGCCCGACGGCGACACCGTGTGGGTGGGGCCCCACCGCATCGACCCCGACGGCCTGGAGCGGCTGGAGACGTGGGACGCCATCGAGGCGGTGAGCGCGCCGTGGCCGGGCGCGCCGGGCGAGTGGGCGGCGGTGTCGGCCGACGGCCTCGCCCTCTTGCACGTCGACGCCGACGGCGCCGAGCGTGCCCGCTACGCCTGGACCGCCGAGCCCGAACCCGGCACGGTGATGGTGCCCGACCCCGACGGCGCCGCGTTCTGGGTGAACCGCTCCTACGAGGGGCTCGCCTGTCGGGTGCCCCTGACGGCGATCGACGCCGGTCGCACCCGCCCGCCCGACCCCTGAGGCCCGATGGACTGGCAACGTCTCCCCGATCCTGCCGAGCTCGCCGCCTTCGCCGGCGCCCACCTGCGCGAAGCGCCGCTGTTCAACCAGTTCGCGCTCGGCCTCATGGCGCCGGGCGCCGACCTCTCCCGGTACCCGGACCTGCGCCTGTACGCCGTCGCCGACGGCGGGCGGTGCGTCGGGGTGGTCACCCACACGCCGCCGTGGCGCCCCGCGTTGAGCCGGATGTCGCCCGCGGCCGCGGCGTGCGCGGGGGCGAACCTCGCCCCGTGCGGCGAGGTCTTCGGCGAGGAGGAAGCGGCGCTCGCGTTCGCGCACGCGTCGGCGGGCGGCGCCCCCACCCGCGTCGTGGCTCGGATGGGGTTGTTCGAGCTCCGCGAGGTGCAGGCGGTGGGACCCTCCCCGGGCACGATGCGCGTCGCCGACGAAGCGGACGCGGCACTTTTGCAGGCGTGGGTCGCGGCGTTCCGCGACGAAGCCGTGCCCCACGACCCGGCGCCCGGCCCCGAGGACGGCCTGCGCCTGGCGCGCTCGGGCCGCTCGCGTTTCTGGGAGCACCAAGGCGCCGTCGTCGCGTGGGCGCACTCGGCCCGCGAGGTCGACGGGCGGTGGGCGTCGATCGGCCCCGTCTACACCCCGCCCCACGCGCGCGGCCGCGGCTGGGCGACCCACCTCGTCGCGGCGTACAGCGCCGCGTTGCTCGCCGAGGGTCGCGTGGGCTGCACGCTCTACACCGACCTGGACAACCCGACGTCCAACGCGATCTACGAACGCATCGGCTACCGGCGGATCGGGACGATGTGCCGGGTGTGCACCATCGACCCGCGCGCCTAGCATCCGACCCCCGATCTTGTTACCCGCCGCGTCCCTTCGGGAGCGGGCATGCGCGGGTGGTCGATCCAGGACAGCGTCGAACTCTACAACGTCCGCAATTGGGGGCGGGACTTCTTCCGGATCAACGAGGCCGGCAACATCGAGGTCACGCCGGCGGGGCCGCGCGGCGGGTCCATCGACCTCAAGAAGCTCGTCGACGACCTCGTCAGTCGCGAGCTGCAGCCCCCGCTGCTGATCCGCTTCACCGACATCCTCGAACACCGCGTGCGTACGCTGGCCAACGCGTTCAAGAGCGCGATCCGCGAGTACGAATACGACGGCAAGTACCGCGGCGTCTTCCCGGTCAAGGTCAACCAGCAGCGCCACCTCGTCGAGGACTACGTGCGCGTGGCCGAGCCCTACCACATGGGCCTCGAAGCCGGCTCCAAGCCCGAGCTCCTCATCGTCCTGGCGCTGATGGACGACCCCGAGGCCCTCATCCTCTGCAACGGCTACAAGGACGCCGAGTTCATCGAGACGGCCCTGATGGCGCGGCGCCTCGGGCGCAACCCCATCATCGTCATCGAGAAGTTCTCCGAGTTCAAGCTGGTGTGCGACGTCGCGGAACGCGTCGGTGTCGCGCCGGTCGTCGGGATGCGCGCCAAGCTCGCGACGCGCGGGGCGGGGCGGTGGGAAGGGAGCGCCGGCGACCGCGCCAAGTTCGGCCTCACCGTCGGCGAGATGGTCGAGGGCGTCAAGTACCTGCGCGAGCGCGGTCGGCTCGACAGCATGCAGCTCCTGCACTTCCACATCGGGTCGCAGGTCAGCGCCATCCGCAGCATCAAGAACGCGCTGCGCGAGGCCGCGCGCCTGTTCACCGGGCTGTCGCGGCTCGGCGCCCCGATGAAGTACTTCGACGTCGGCGGCGGCCTGGGGGTCGACTACGACGGCAGTCGCACCAACTTCGAGTCGAGTGTCAACTACACCATCGACGAGTACGCGGCCGACGTGGTGGCCGCGATCCAGGCCGCGTGCGACGAGGCCGAGGTGGCCCACCCCACGATCATCACCGAGTCCGGTCGGGCGCTCGCGGCGCACCACAGCGTCCTGGTGTTCAACGTGCTCGGCGTCACCGAGTTCCCCAACGCCAACGAGATCCAGCCCGTCACCGAGGACGATCCCGACGTCCTCATCGAGCTGCACGAGCTGTGTCAGGGAATCAGCCGCAAGACCTTCCAGGAGGCCTGGCACGACGCGCTCGCCGCGAAGGAGGAGGCGCTCACGCTGTTCAACGTCGGCAACCTCGACCTGGAGCAGCGCGCGCGCGCCGAAAAGTTGTATTGGCAGGTGTGCCAACGCATCCTGCACGTGGCGCGCCAGCAGTCGTATGTGCCCGACGAGCTCGAAGGGCTGGAGAAGGCGCTCGCCGACACCTACTTCTGCAACTACTCGGTGTACCAGTCGGCGCCGGACTCGTGGGCGGTCGACCAGCTCTTCCCGGTCATGCCCGTGCACCGCCTCGGCGAAGAGCCCACGCGCAAGGCGATCCTGGCCGACATCACCTGCGACAGCGACGGCAAGATCGACAAGTTCATCGACCTGCGCGACGTGAAGGACGTGCTCGACCTCCACCCGCTCAAGGCCGACGAGCCCTACTACCTGGCGATCTTCCTGGTCGGCGCCTACCCGGAGATCCTG
>SXOM01000654.1 GCA_005776735.1 Pseudomonadota bacterium | reverse complement strand
GGCGGCCTCGGCCCCGCGGCCGGCGGAGCCGGCCCGGACGGTCGCGGCGCGGCGCCCTCGGTGCCTGCTACAGCAGCGCGGCCGCTGCCTCCGCGAGCGCGCTGCGCTCGCCCTTGCGGAGGGTGACGTGACCCGCCATCGGCGACATCCGGAACCGCTCGACCACGTAGGACAGGCCGTTGCTCGTCGCGTCGACGTAGGGGTTGTCGATCTGGTAACGGTCGCCGGTGAGGACCACCTTGGTGCCTTCGCCCGCGCGGGTGATGACCGTCTTCACCTCGTGCGGCGTGAGGTTCTGCGACTCGTCGATCACCAAGAACTGCCGGGGCAGGGAACGGCCGCGGATGTAGGTGAGCGGCTCGATCTCGACGAACTTCTGGTCGAGGAGCGCCTGGTAGCTCGGCGCCTGGCCGGGGCGGCCGTTGCCGTTGCGCCCGTTGCTGCGCTCGTGGCCGGTGCCCGCCTGCTGCTCCTCGCCGCCCCCGCACAGCAGCTCGAGGCTGTCGAAGATGGGCTTCATCCACGGGTTGAGCTTTTCGTCGAGCGACCCGGGCAAGAAGCCGATGTCCTTCCCGAGCGGGAAGACCGGGCGCGCGACCACGAGGCGTCGATACCGTTTGTCGTCGGCGACCCGCTGCAGGCCGCACGCGATGGCCAGGAGCGTCTTGCCGGTGCCGGCCATGCCGTCGAGGGTGACCAGGGACACGTTGTCGTCGAGCAGCAGGTCGAGCGCGAAGAGCTGCTCACGGTTGCGCGCGAAGATGCCCCAGACCCCCTCCTTGTGGCGGCCGACCAACGCCAAGCGCTTCTGACGCTGGTCGAAGCGGGCCATCGCGGTCTGGGTGGGGTTCGCGGCGTTCTTCAGGATCACGAACTGGTTGGGGCAGACGGTGCTCTCGTCGGGCTCGGCCACCCAACCGCGGTTGTAGATCTCGGTGATGAGCTCGGCGTCGACTTCGCGCTCGACCACGCCGGTGTACGCTTCGTCGATCTCGACGTGCGCGTGCTCGAAGTCCTCGGCGTGCAGCCCGAGCACCTCGGCCTTGATGCGCATGTTGGTGTCGCGGCTGACGAAGATGACGATGCTGTCGTGGCCCACGGTGCGCTGCACCCGCAGCGCGATGCGCAGGATCGTGTTGTCCGCGCTGTCGAGCGCGCCGGCGAAGAACTCCTTGGAGTCGCCGGGCTCGCCGCACTCCACCCGCAGCGTGCCGCCGCCGGGGAGGGTGACGCCGCCGCGGAGGTTGCCGCGCTCGCGCAGCGCGTCGAGCTGGCGCGAGATGGTGCGCGCCGCGCGCCCCCGCTCGTTGAGCTCACGCTTGAACTTGTCGAGCTCCTCGATGACCGTGATCGGCAGCACCAGCTCGTGTTCGTCGAACACGAAGAGGGCGCCGGGGTCGTGAAGGAGGACGTTGGTGTCGAGGACGTAGGTCCGCTTGCCGGGACCGTGCACCGTGGGAGGGGCCAGGGGATGCTCCGAGGGGCGTGGGGCAGGGGGGGAGGGGAGGGGGGAGCGGGCGGGCAGCGGCGGGGAGCGGGCTCGGGAGAGCCGAGGGCGGGCAGCGGTAACGCCCTCTATCTCGCCGGTTGACGAGTCAAGCCCCAAATTCGACGGAGTCCGTACGCGGAGGCCGCGGTTGCCCCCGTCAGGGCACGGTGACCGTGAAGGTGCGGGTGGCGCCGGAGCCGAGGTCGACCGCCCGGCGTGTGAACCGGACATCGGGCGCGTCCATGCGCACGGTGCCACCGGCATCGCTCCCCTTGCCGACGTAGACCACCAGCGCCCCGCCGCCGTAAACGCCGGCCGCGGCCTGGAGCGTGACGGTGTTGGGTCCGCGGACCAACCACGGGCCCACGTCGAGGATGACCTGGGCTTCGCCCGAGCGCACGTGGCGGACGCTCACCCCGTTGATCACGAGCTCGACGTCGTGGCCGGTGCTGTCGTTGTCCTCGGTGACCAACCACCACGTGGCCGCCGGAACCGCCCCGGGCGGGCGCGCGGCGGGCGCCGGGGGCGAGGCCGGCACCGGCGGGGCGGGCGCGGCGGTGGGCGAGGCCGGCGGCGCGGAGCCGCCCACCACCACGCTCACGCGGTAGGTGGGCGCGTCGATCCAGATGTTGCCCTGCGCGTCGAACCGCACGGTCACCTGCTCCATCGACATCACCGGCAGGACGTCGGCGCGTACACCGTTGATGTACACGTCGCCCGCGAGCGCGAGGCCGACCAGCGCCGGGATCACGCGTCGCCCTCGACGCGTAGCTTCAACTCGCGACCGACGCGGAAGACGGGGAGCACCTTGGGCGCGACCTGGATCGGCGCGCCGGTACGCGGATCACGACCGGCGTACGCCCGATAACGCTTGGGCGCGAAGGTGCCGAAGCCTCGGACCTCGACCCGCGCACCGGCCTGCAACGCCCGCGCGATGCCGCCGAAGAAGCTCTCCACCACCGCTTCGGCCACCACCCGGGGCACCGAGTGACGGTGTGCGACGGCGTCCACCAGCTCGCTCTTGGTCATGGCGGGGCATTAACCCCCGCCGCGAAGCCCCACCATCCGGCGCAACTGCGGCTCGTACTCGCGGAGGATCATCGTGAGCGGCGCCGCCACGTAGATCGACGAGTAGGTGCCGATGAGGATGCCGATGATCATGACCAGCGCGAACTGCTTGAGGACTGGCCCGCCCAACATCAGGAACGGGATCATCGCCAACAATGCCGCGCCCGCGGTCATGACCGTGCGGGAGAAGGTCTGGTTGATGCTGTCGTTGATGAGCGCGCCGAAGTCCTTCTTGCGGTAGCGCTCCATGTTCTCGCGGATGCGGTCGTACACGACGATGGT
>SXOM01000653.1 GCA_005776735.1 Pseudomonadota bacterium | reverse complement strand
GGCGGCGGCGCCGCCACACCGGCGTCGGCCGCCGACCAGGCACTCCACGGGTCGGCCGCGCGCGCCGCGCGCGAGGTGCGCGCCAACAAGACCCACGCTTCGCCGTCCCACCGTTCGGCGCCCGGATCGAGCAGGCCGCGCGCGCGCATCCCCTCGAGCTCGACCTCGTCGGCCAATTCGAGCTCGACACCATCGGAGCGGACGCGGATCGTTGCCATGCACCGACAACGTGCGCGGTCCGGCTGACGTCGTCAACCGCGTGATCCAGCCCACCGGAGGATCGTGCAAAGGGAGGATGGGCCCTTGCCCACAGGGCGCCTTTCTTGTAAGCAGCGCGACAACCGGAGACTGCTCCATGCGCATGGGTCCAGAGCTCGTTCGAGCCTCGAACGACTACGCCAAGGAAGACCGCGCCCTCACCTGGCGCCTGCTCATCGTCACCCTGGTGCTGTGGTTCGCGACCATCGCGGTGGCGTCGTTCGCGCCGCTCTGGGCGGCCATCCCGGCGACGGTGCTCTGCGGCCTGCTCGTGGTGCGGGTGTTCATCTTCTACCACGACTACCTGCACACCGCGATCCTCGTGGGCTCGCCGGTCGGCGGGCTCATCATGCGCCTGTTCGGGTACTACGTGCTCGCCGGCGTGAGCGTCTGGCGCGAGACGCACGACTACCACCACAAGCACACCGCCAAGATGGTGGGCGCCGCCATCGGCAGCTACCCCACCGTCACGGTCACGATGTGGCGCGAGCTACCGGCCGCGCAGCGCATGTTCTACCGGTTCGTACGCAACCCGGTGACGATGCTGTTCGGGTACGTCTTCATGTTCGTCATCGGCATGTGCTTGTCGCCGTTCCGGCGCCAGCCGCGGCAGCACCTCGACGGCCTGTTGTCGCTGGTCTTCCACTTCGGATTCGCCGCGGTCGCGTGGGTCCTGGTGGGCTGGCAGATGGCGGTGCTCGGGTGGATGTTGCCGGTCGCCATCGCGACGGCCGCGGGCTCGTACCTGTTCTACGCGCAGCACAACTTCCCGGGGATGGAGCTGCGGGCGCGCCAGGATTGGGAGTACAGCTTCGCCGCGCTGCACAGCTCGTCGATGTTCGACATGAACCCGGTCATGCACTGGTTCACCGGCAACATCGGCTACCACCACGTGCACCACCTCAACCACCGCATCCCGTTCTACCGCCTGCCCGAGGCGATGGCCGGCATGGTCGAGCTGCAGAACCCGCACCGCACCACGTGGAACCCGAAGGACATCTGGGCGTGCTTGCGCGGCCACATCTGGGACCCCGCGCAGGGCCGCATGCTCACCTGGGCCGAGGCCGAAGCCTGGGTGCCCCAGGGTGGGGACGCCGCCGCCGCCAAGTAGGGCGCGTGCTATAGGCGCGGCATGACGAAGATCGCTGTGGTGCCGGGCGACGGCATCGGTCCCGAGGTGATCGGCGAGGCGCTCCGCGTGCTCGCCGCGCTCGCTCCCGACATCAAGACCGAGGCGTTCGACCTCGGCGCCGACCGCTACCTGCGCGACGGGACGACGATGCCGGCCGACGTCATGGCGCGGTTCGGCTCGGAGTTCGACGCGGTGCTGCTCGGTGCGCTGGGCGACCCCCGGGTGCCGAGCAACGTGCACGCCAAGGACATCCTCCTCGGCAGCCGCTTCCAGCTCGACCTGTACATCAACTTCCGTCCGTGCCGGCTGCTCGACGCGCGGTACTGCCCGCTCAAGGACAAGTCCGAGGCCGACGTCGACTTCGTGGTGTTCCGCGAGAACACCGAAGGCCTGTACACCGGCGTCGGGGGCCAGTTCAAGCGGGGCACCGCCGACGAGGTGGCCATGGAGCAGGAGATCAACACCCGCAAGGGTGTCGAGCGCATCATCCGCGCCGCGTTCTCCTGGGCGCGCACCAACGGCCGCAAGCGGGTGTGCATGAGCGACAAGGCCAACGCCATGCGCCACGGCCACGACCTGTGGCAGCGGGTGTTCCGCGAGGTGGCGGCGGAGTACCCCGACCTGCAGACCTCCCACCTGTACGTCGACGTCCTGGCGATGCGCCTGGTCCAGGCGCCGCAGGAGTTCGACGTCATCGTCACCAACAACCTGTTCGGCGACATCCTCACCGACCTCGGCGCGGCCCTGCAGGGCGGCATCGGCCTGGCGTCGTCCGGCAACCTCAACCCCGGCAAGGCGGCACTTTTCGAGCCCGTGCACGGGAGCGCGCCGGACATCGCGGGGCAGGGCGTGGCCAACCCGCTGGCGAGCATCCTCACCGTGGGGATGATGTTGGCGTACCTCGGGCGTGCCGAAGACGAGACGCGGATCCAGGCCGCCGTGCAGCGCTGCCTCAAGGCGGGGCGCGTCACCCGCGAGCTCGGCGGCTCGCTGCGCACCACCGAGGCCACCGACGCGGTGCTCGCCGCGCTCGGCTAGGCCGGTACGGCCAGGGCGGCGAGGAGCCGCCGCCGCACGTCGAGGATGCGGAACGGCTTGTCGATGGGGACCACGTGCTCCCGGTCGACGAAGTGCCGTGCTTCGGGCGTGGCCGCCCCCCGCTCATGAACAACATGCGCGGCCGCACCCCGCGCCGCCCGAGCTCGTCGAACAGCCGCGCGCCGCCGCCCCGCGGCATGATGAGGTCGCAGAGGATGACGTCGAAGAGCGGCCCCTCCTCGACCGCGCGCAGCGCGGCCTCCACGCCGTCGGTGGCCACGATGTCGAAGCTCCCCGACAGCCCGTCGACCAGCAGGTCGCTGATGAGGCGCTCGTCGTCGACGAGCAACAACCGGGGCCGCACCAGCGCCGTCGCCGCGGCCGCCGATGGAACCGCCACCTCCACGCGCGGGCGGACGGCCCCGACCGTCGCGGCCGCCGGCAGCCGCAGGATGAACGACGCGCCGGCTCCACCCGGGTTTTCGAGGTCCAACGTGCCGCCGAGCTCCTGGGCCATGCTCCGCGACACCCAGAGCCCGAGGCCCGTCCCCTCCCCCGCGGGCTTGGTGGTCACGAAGGGCTCGAACAGGCGGGAGGCGGTGCGCGTGGAGACCCCCGGGCCGGTGTCGGCCACGCGGATGAAGACCTGGCCAGCGTCCATGCCGGTCGTCACCGTGATCCGGGCCGGCGTCGCGGCGTTCCCCATCGCCTGCGCGGCGTTGAGGAGCAGGTTGAGCAGGATCTGGACGACCTTCCGCTCCGAGCCCGCCACGCCGACCACCCCGCCGCGCACGCGCACGACCTCGGCGCGGTCGCGCAGGCGCACCCCGGCCAACAAGAGTGCCCGATCGGCGGCCCCCTCCAGGTCGACGACGCCCACCTCCTCCACCTCGGGCCGGCCCAACGCCGACACGCCGGCGACGATGCCCGCGATCCGCTCGGCGGCGTCGATGAGATCGGCGAGCCGATCGCGCTCGGGGCCCGCAGGCGCCCGCGCCGCCATCACCTGCGCCTGGCCGAGGATGAACGTGAGCGGGTTCTTGATCTCGTGCGCGATGCCGGTCGCGAGCATGCCGACCGCGGCGAGCCGCTCCGAGTCCTGCAGGCGCCCGCGCATGCGCCGCTGCGCGGTCACGTCGCGCCCGATGGCCACCCGGACCGGCTCACCGCACCACGACGCGGCCACGTCGGACAGCTCGAGGATGGCGATCTCCTGGTCGGGCCGCACGACGCCCACCTCGACCGGGCCGGCGGCACCCCCTACGAGGGTGTGGAGCAACGCGCCGTCCTCGGGGCGGACGAAGTCCGCCAGGCGCGCGCCCACCACCGCCGGTTCGCCCCGCCCGAGCACGGCCAGGGCGGCGGGGTTGGCGTAGCGGATGAGCCCGTCCTGGTGCACGATGGCGGCCTCGGCCATCGACTCGACCACCAGTCGGAAGCTCTCGGTGGCCGCCGCCGCTTCGCGCTGGGCGTCGACCAGCTCGGACACGTCCTGGGTGGTGCCGACCACCCCGACGATGCGCCCCTCGGCGTCGAACCACGGCCGCTTGGTGGTGTAGAACGCGACGCGTTGCCCGCTGTTCATCACCCGCTGGGTGCGGATGACCACCGTCTGTCCGGTCCGGATGACGTGCAGGTCGTCCGCGCGGATCTCCGCGGCCACGCCCGGGTCGAACAACCCCTCGTCGTCCCGACCGATGAGCTGGTCCGGCCGCTGGAACATCATGCGGGCGCCCGCTTCGTTGATGTAGGTGTAGCGGCTCTCGAGGTCCTTGACGTAGATGGCCTCGGCGCTGTGTTCGACCAGCAGGTTGAAGCGGTAGCGGAGGAGCTGCAACTCAGCTCGCAATCGCTCGAGTTCTTCCCCGGAGTCATCCATCTGCTGACCTGCTATCGCACCGCGCCGGCGTGTGGGTTTGGAGTTACGCGCCGCGATCATGCGCACCTCCATCCTCCTGGTCCTCGTGTCGGGCTGCAGCGACTTCAACCTGCTCGGGATCGGCGAAGACCCCACGAAGGACTCCGCAGGCGACGACGACTTCGACCCCGAGACCGAGGACCTCGGTGCGTGTGAGCCCGACGAGTTCCCGCGCGAGGACGTGGCGCTCGGCGACACCTGCCACTACGAGATCGGTGGGTTCGAGCCGGTGATCGCCTGGGAAGCGGGCGACAACGCCTGCTCGTTGCCCGCGGTGGGCGACATCGACGGCGACGGCATGCCCGAGATCCTCGTGGTCGACGGTTGGCTCTTCAACCCCGCCGGGGAGATCACCGTCTACGAAGGCGACGGCGACCACAAGTGGTCCACCTCGGGCGCGTCGATCGCCTTCGGCAGCGGCCCGACGATCGCCGACGTCGACGACGACGGGAAGGCCGAGATCTTCGCGGTGAAGACGCTCGGCAACGGCGACTTCTCGGTGGTGAAGTACGCCTACGACGGCACACTCCTGGCCGAGTCCGACTACTACACCGACGGCGAGTTCGACCACGCGACGGGCATCATCGTGGCCGACATGGAGCACGACGGCGACGTCGAGATCGTGGCCGGGCGTGCGTTCTTGGACGAAGACCTCAACGAGCGCGGCGTCGGTCGCGACGGTCGCGGGTGTGACAACTACTTCGGAGGCATCGGCCCGCTCTACGGCGAGGGCAGCACGCCCGCCATCGGCGACCTCGATCTCGACGGCCTCGAAGAGGTGGTGGTGGGCGACGCGATGTACGACGCCGACGGCCACACGGTGCGCATCGTCCCCGGCGGCACCGACGGCGCAACCGCCATCGCCGACCTCGACAACGACGGCGACGGCGACTTCGTCCGCTCCACCTACTCGGAGCTGGTCGCCTACACCTACGAAGGCGACCAGCTCTGGCGTTACGAGCTTCCCGGCGGCGGCGGCGACACCGAGGGCATCATGTCGGTGCCGTCCATCGCCGACGTCGACGGCGACGGCCTCCCCGAGGTCATCGCCGCCCGCGCCAACAACGTGTGGGTCGTCAACGGCGAGGACGGGTCGGTCTTGTGGAAGGCCCGCGCCAGCGACATGACGGGCGCCAGCGGCGCGAGCACCTTCGACTTCGAAGGCGACGGCGTGCTCGAGGTCGTCTACTTCGACGAGGTCGCCGTGTACGCCTACAACGGCACCGACGGCGTGCTGAAGTTCAGGACCGACGAACACGCCAGCGACACGATGTACGACTACCCGGTCATCGCCGACGTCGACGCCGACGGCCACGCCGACATCGTGGTGTCGCACGACCAGTTGTACGGCGCCGCGTTCAGCGTGTACCGCGACGTGAACAACTCCTGGGCCCCCGCGCGCCCGGTGTGGAACCAGTTCGCGTACAGCATCACCAACATCAACGACGACCTTTCGGTGCCGGTCGACGCGACGCCCAACTTCACGGTCTACAACAACTACCGGTCCGCCAACGCGCTCCCCCCCGGGGAAGGCCTCGCTGCCGACGTCGAGGTCGAAATCCTGGCCACGTGCGCCGACGACTGCGACCGCGGCTGGTACACCCTCACCGCGCGTGCACGCAACTCCGGCGCGCAGGACGTCGAGGCGGGGCTGGAGCTCGCGCTCTACGCCGAGAAGGGCGGTGAGCTCGAGGCGTTGGCCACCGCCGTCACCACGACGCCCACGCCGTCGGGCCGCACCTCCGAGGCGCTCACGTTCTCGGTGAAGACCGAGGACCTCGAAGACGCCGACGCCCTGTGGGTCTACGTCGACGACAACGGCACCCGTACCGGCACGATCACCGAGTGCGAAGAAGGGAACAACGAAGCGCGGAAGAAGGCGCCGTTCTGCGAGTGAGCGCCCCCCGCCGGCGCACGTTGGCCCTGGCGGGGGTCGTGGTCGTGGCCGTGGGCCTGGCGGTGTCGGCGGGGCGCGTGGCCCGGGTGCCCGACGCCGACATGAGCCCCTCGCTCTTCCCGGGCGAGCTCGTCTTGGTGTGGCCGGCGGAGCCGCGCGCGGGCGACGTCGTGGCGATCGTCGATCCGCTCGACCCCGACCGGTGGACCCTCCGGCGCGTCGAGAGCCTGGGCGGCGCCGTCTCGTTTCGTTCGCACAGCTTCCGCACCTCCGACGGCGACCGCCACCGCGTGCTGGACATGGGCGAACACGGCGGCCACCCGGTGTACCTCGACGGCGAACACGTCATCTACGAAGCGCCCTCGCCCACGCGCCTGGAGCGCGAGGCGATCGGCGTGCCCGACGACGCGGCCTACCTCAGCGCCGACAACCGCGACGCGGCGCTGGATTCGCGGTGGTGGGGACCGGTGCCGCTCGAAGCGGTGCAGGGCGTGGTGCTCGTCCGGTTCGGCACCACCAGCACGCCGTGGCGCGGCCTCGTGGGCACCCGCGGTGAGCCGGCGGTATTGCCGGAGCTCAGCAAGCTCGGCCGCCGCTGAGCCGCCCGGGCAGCCCTACCCCGTGAGCTGGAGCTGCTGGAAGCCGAAGCGCACCTTGAGCGTCATCTCGTCGTCCGAGATGTCGAGCGCCACGTCCTCGACCCCCATCTTCAACTTCAGCGGGCCCCCCGCCGGCGACACCATCTCCTCGAGCTGGTCCTTGCGGAGGATCGGCACCGGGTTGACCTTTCCCACCTGGTCGGCGAGCAACTTCTCGGCGCCGCGCGACAACATCTGCAGCACGAAGTTGTCGCCCAGGTCGACCTCGACGTCCTGGAGCGTGCCGATGAGCGCCCGCCGCTCCTTGTCGTAGCGGATGTCGCCGAGCGCCGCTTCGGCGCCGATGCGCTTCTCCAGGACAAACGGCAGCTCGACGTTCTCGCGCAGCAGGTACACCTTCCCGGTGGCCACGGCCTTCACGTGCGCTTCGACCCCGAAACGTTGGTTGCCGTAGTGGAAGTCACTCCCGTCCCGATCGACCTCGACCTTCCAGTCGCCCTCCACCCGCACCAGCTCGTCGACCACCTTCCACACCACCTCGCGCCGGTCTTCCCAGGCGCGCAGGGCCACGTCCTTGCCGCGCACCACCACCGTCGGGAGCTGCACCTGCCGGTCCTCCAGCAGGCCGCGCACGCGGTCGCGGACGCCGAGCTGCTTCACGCCCATCCGCACCTGCTTGACCAGGTCGAACGTGCCCTTTCCGACCTCGAACGGCAGACCGGCACCGAACAGGTCGTTCCACAACGCCTTGCCGATCGTGAACTTCAGGTGGAAGCCGTCGCCCAACTGCCGCATGTGCCTGCTCCGCGTCGGGCAGTGTAGCAGGACCGGGCGGGACGTGCGTGGCGGGCGCGCCGAGACCGGCCGCGGGGGTGCGACCGGCTCCGGCGCGCGCCCGGCGCCCTAGAGGACTTCGGTGCTGGCGAAGAAGTAGGCGACCTCGCGCGCGGCGCTGGCCGGCGAGTCGGAGCCGTGCACCGCGTTCTCGCCGACGCTCGACGCGTAGAGCTTGCGCAGCGTGCCCTCGGCGGCGTTGGCCGGGTTGGTGGCGCCCATGATCGTGCGGTAGCGCGCGATCGCGTCTTCGCCCTCGAGCGCCATCACCACCACCGGGCCGCTGCACATGAAGGTGACCAGCTCGTCGAAGAAGCCGCGGCCCTTGTGCTCGGCATAGAAGCCCTCGGCCATGCGCCGATCGAGCTGGATCTTCTTCGCCGCCGCGATCCGGAGCCCTTCGGACTCCAAGCGGGCGATGATGTTGCCGATGTTCTGGGCCTTGACCGCGTCGGGCTTGATGATCGAGAGGGTACGTTCCATGTGGGGCTCCTTGAGAAGGCGCGGCGTCTATCTGGCCGGACCGTCCGTCGCCACCGCGCTCGGCGCCGCGGCCTGCGCCACCGAGGCGCCGCCGGACGCGCCGCCTCCGCCCGCGGTCCTCACCGCGCTCGCGGTCGACGGGACCCTGCTCCCCCTCACGGTCGGGGCGGCGGAGGCGTGGCGCCGGGTGCGCGCCTGGGAGGCCGACGACGGCGCCTGCCCGGCGCAGGAGGTGGAGGGCGACACGCTCCGCTTGCGCGGGGGCTGCACGCTCCCGGACGGCGACCCGCTCGACGGCGACGTCCACATCACCGCGGTGCCCGACGGCGGCACCTGGGTGTTCGACGACCTGGCGACGGGCGGCCTCGCGTGGAGCGGCACGGTGGTGTGGGTGCGGACCGACGAGTCCAACCAGCTCACCGCGACCGGGTTCTCCACGCGCGGCGGGGGCGGGGAGGTGCGGGTCAGCGGCGCGACGTTCAGCCTGGCGGACGACGACACCTGGGCGACGGGGAGCGGGCGCGGAGAGTGGCGCGCGGGAGACGTCGGCACCGTGGCCGAGGTCGAGCTCGTCGCGGGGGTCGACTGCGCGACCGGGGGGAGCGCCACGTGGCGAGCCGACGACGAGCAGGTGTCCGCCACGCTCGCCGCGCCCGGCTGCGGCTGCTCCGCCTGGAACGGCGCCGGGGCGGACGGGGAGTGGTGCGAGTAGCGCGGTCCGCACCCGCCCCAGCGCGCTTCGGGACGGTCACGGCGGACCGCCCTTGGGGCCCTACTCCGGCACCTCGATCCAGAAGCGTGCGCCGCCCATGTCGGCGCGCGCCACCCCGATGCGGCCACCGTGCGCCCGCGCCACCTCGCGGGCGATGTAGAGGCCGAGGCCCGCCCCGCGCCCCGGCGCGCTCTCGCCGCGGACGAACGGCTCGAAGATGTGCTCCCGATCGGCCTTGGGGACGCCCGGGCCCGCGTCGTCGACCTCGAACCGCATCCCCCCGCCGGCCGCGGTGGCGCGCACGAGGACCGTGCTGCCCGAGGGCGCGTAGCGGAGCGCGTTGCTCACGAGGTTGGTGAGCGCCACCGCCATGCGCGCGCGGTCGATGGCCACGGTCGGCAGGTCGGTGGAGGCGTCGATCTCGAGGTTGACCCCGGCGGCCACCGCCTCGGCCGCCACGCCCTGGCGCACCTCGCTCAAGAGCGCCGCCGGTGACGACGGCTCGCGCCGCAAAACGACGCGGCCCTCCTGGATGCGCGAGAGGTCGAGGAGGTCCTCGACCAGCGCCCGGAGGCGCGAGACGTCTTCGCGCGCGGTCACGAGGAGCTCGAGCGCCTTGGGGGCCATCGGGCCGCTCACGCGCTCGTCCAGGACCAGGTGCAGGGCCATCCCGAGCGAGGTGAGCGGCGTGCGCAGCTCGTGCGCGACGGTTTGCACGAGGTCGCCCTTGAGCTCGTCCAGGCGCCGCAGGCGGGTCACGTCCTGAAGGAGCACCGTGACCCCGACGAGCTCGCCGGTGACGGCGTCGTTGATGGGCGTCGCGTGCGGCAGGAACGCGCGCTCGCCTTCCGGGGAGTCGACCACCACCACGCGCGCGAAGTCGGTGGGCAGCACCGGCCGCCCTTCGGTGACGACCGACTCCCGCGCCGTGTCGACCGCGGCGAGCAGGACGGGATCGCACGCGTCGAGCCGCCGTGCGCGCGCGTCGATCCCGAGTACGCGGCGCGCGGCGCCATTGGTCGCGCGGACCTCGCCCTTGAGCGTGAGCACCAGGACGGGGTCGGCCAGGCTCTCGATGGCGGCCTGGGCGGCCTCGCGGGCCCGGGCGAGCTCGCTGTCGGCGGCGCGGCGGTACAACCGCAGGCGGTCGGCCATGGTGTTGAACGCGTTGGCCACCGCGTCGAGCTCGGCGACCGCGCTGTGCGGCAACGTCACGTCGAGCTGGCCGGCGCCCACCTGCTCCGCGGTCTTGGACAAGGTCGTGAGCGGACCGGTCAGCCGGCGCGACACGTAGGCGCCGAGCGCGAGGGCACCGAAGATGGCGATGACCGAAGAAAACAGCCAACTTCTCCGCATGGCCTGGGCGCGTTCGGCGGCGGTGTCGCTCTTGCGTACCATCGCGTCCTGGTTGAGCTCGAGGATGCGGCTGGCATCGGCCTTCACCGCCTGAAACTCCGGGAAGAGCTCGGCGAAGTAGATCGTGTGGGCGGCGGCCGGGTCGGCCTGCATCAGGCGGGTGTGCGTGGCCTGGTAGCGGGCCCACCGCGCGCGCAACGACTCCGTCATCTCGCGCTCGCCCGGCTCGGTGATGTTCCCCTCCTCCACGCGCAGCTCGGCCTCGAAGACCGCCCGGTGCTCCTCGACCTGGGCAGCGAGGCCCTCGGTACGGCCCGCGAGGTGGAACAGGGCCGCAGAGTCGAGCCGCTCGATCGCCTCGGACATGCGCTGGGCGGCGACCACCGAGCGGTAGTTCTCGTGGAGGACGTCGCGCCCGTGCTGGGCGAGGCCCTGTACCGCCGCACCACCGAAGACGAGGCTGCCGAGCACCGCCAGGAGCAACGGCAACTGGGCGAGCAGGACACGATGTCGAAGCTTCACGCACCCTCTCCCTTCCGTGGGCCCATCGGCACCACCTGGACGTCGATGTCACCCATGACCGCTGCGGCGCGGATGAGCCGGAAGAGCGGCCCTTCGCTCCACAGCTCCTCCCACCGGGAGCGCAGGCTCCCGCCCATCAGCACGTGCTCCACCCCGTGACTGCGCGCAAACCCGAGGAGCGCCCCGACCACGTCGGCGTTCTCGATGCGCACCACCTCGGCGCCCATCCGCTGCGCCATCTCGAAGGTGTCGTGGAGCCGCCGCTCGGTGGCGCTGTCGAGCCGGTGTTCGGACTCGGCGGGGGTGCGCACGTGCACCACGTACCAATGGGTGTTGAGGCGGCCGGCGATGCGCGCCCCCCGCTCCACGATGCGCGCCGGGTTGGGGCTGCGCGACGCGACGCACGCCATGACCTTGCCCACGCCCTGCGGCTCCCCTCGCGACACCTGGCGACGGTCGAGGGCCTCGGCAACCTCGCGCAACGCGAGCTCGCGGAGGGTCTCGATGTTCTCGGGCCGGAAGAACGAGGAGAGCGCCTGCTCGACCCGCTCCTGCGGGTAGATCTTTCCCGACCGCAGGCGCTCGATCAGGTCCTCCGCCGAGATGTCGAGGTTGACCACCTGGTCGGCGTCGCGCAGGAAGGAGTCGGGAACGGTCTCCCGGACGCGCACGCCGGTCGCACGGTGTACCACCTCGCCGAGCGACTGGAGGTGCTGCACGTTCATCGCGCAGATGACGTGGATGCCGGCGTCGGCGAGGTCGCCGACGTCCTCGTAGCGCCACCGGTTCTTGAAGCCGGGCGGGTTGGTGTGCGGCAGCTCGTCCACGAGCACCACGGCCGGGTGCCGGGCCAGGATCGCCTCGACGTCCATCTCGTGGATGTCGATGTTCTGGTACCGGACACACCGGGTCGGGACCACCTCGAGATCCCCCACCTGCGCGACGGTGTCGGCGCGCCCGTGGGTCTCCACGAACCCGACGACCACGTCGACCCCGCGCGCGCGGAGCTGGTGCGCCTCCTGGAGCATCCGGTAGGTCTTGCCGACGCCGGCGGACGAGCCGACGTAGACCTTGACCCGGCCGCGTTGGCCGCGACGCACCAGCGCGAGGAAGTCCTCCGCGCGGCCGGCCCGGGCGTCCTGTGGCTTCATCGGGAGCTGGGCAGCCGTCGATCGAGGGCGAGGTTGAACATGAGCACGTTCACCCGCGGCTCCCCGAGGAAGCCGAGGTCACGGCCCTCGATCGACTCTTCGAGCAGGGCCTGCACCCGCGAGACCTCCACGCCGCGCGCCGACGCGATGCGCGGGAGCTGCCAGCGCGCCGCTTCGGGCGTGAGGTCCGGGTCGAGCCCGGACGCCGACGCCGTGAGCAGCAGCTCGGGTACCGGGCCGGCAGCGGCGGGGTTCTCGGCGCGCAGGCGCGCCTCGTCGGCCGCACGCCGGTCGGCGAGCTTCTGGCTGGTGACGCCGAGGTTGGAGCCCGACGACGCCGCCGCATCGTAGCCGGCGCCCGCGGCCGAGGGTCGCCCCTGCAGGTAGCCCGCCGAGGTGAACCCCTGGCCGATGAGCGCAGAACCGACGACGGCGCCGTCGGGACCCACGACCAGCGAGCCGTTGGCGGCATCGTGGAAGGCCACCTGCGCGATTGCAGTCACGACGGCCGGGTAGACGATGCAGCACAGACCCACGAAGAGCGCCGTAGCGCGAATGGAGGCGAAGATCATGCGAGCCCCAAGGTGACGAGGAGAAGGTCGATGGCCTTGATGCCGAGGAAGGGCGCGACCAGGCCCCCGACCCCGTACACCAGGACGTTCTGGCGGAGGAGCGCGGACGCACCGACGGGCCGGTAGGTCACGCCGCGGAGCGCCAGCGGGATGAGCGCCACGATGATCACGGCGTTGAAGACGACCGCCGAGAGGATGGCGGAGCGGGGTGAGTCGAG
>SXOM01000652.1 GCA_005776735.1 Pseudomonadota bacterium | reverse complement strand
CGACGCGGCGCGCGCCCGCCTCGGCCCGGCGCGGCCGAAGGCCGCACGGACGGTCGCGGCGCGCCGCCCCTGGGCGTTCGGGATAGATCGCCGTGCCCATGATCGACGACATCCTTCGCACCAAGCGCGCCGGACTTCCGCTCACCGAAGGGCAGATCGCCGCCTTCGTCCGGGGGGTGGTCGACGGGAGTGTGTCCCGTCCGCAAGCGGCGGCGTGGTTGGCGTTCGTGTTCCTCAACGGGATGGCGGACGCCGAAGCGGTCGCGTACACCCGCGCCATGACCGACTCCGGCACCCGCCTGCAATGGCCGGGGATCGACGGCCCGTTCGTCGACAAGCACAGCACCGGCGGCGTGGGGGACAAGGTGAGCCTGGTGCTCGCGCCGCTCTGGGCCGAGCTCGGGTGGAAGGTGCCGATGATCTCCGGGCGGGGGCTCGGCCACACCGGGGGCACGCTCGACAAGCTCGAGGCCATCCCCGGGTTCCGCACCGACCTCGACGAAGCGCGGCTGCATGCGGTCCTGCGCGACGTGGGCACGTTCATGAACGGGCAGACGGCGGAGCTCGCGCCGGCCGACCGCATCCTGTACGCGCTGCGCAACGAGACGCAGACGGTGGAGTGCATCCCGCTCATCGTCGGGAGCATCCTGTCCAAGAAGCTGGCCGAGGGGCTCGATCGGCTGGTGCTCGACGTGAAGGTGGGCGCGGGCGCGTTCATGAAGACCGAGGCCGACGCACGGCGCCTGGCCGAAGCGTTGGTCCGCGTCGGGCGGGGCGCCGGCGTGCACACCACCGCCACGCTCACCGACATGGAGCAGCCGCTCGGGGTCGCGGTCGGCAACGCCAACGAGGTGCGCGAGGCGATCGACACGTTGCAAGGGCGCGGCCCCGCCGATCTACGGGCGCTGACGGTGGCGCTGGCGGGACACCCCGACGCGGCGCGGGTGCTCGACAGCGGCGCGGCGTACGCGCGGTTCGAGCGCCTGGTGCACGCGCACGGGGGCGACCTGGCGGGCCTGCCCGGTGTGGTCGACGCGCAGGACGTCGTGGCGACCGAGGCCGGCGTCGTCACCGCGTGCGACGCGCTCGCGATCGGCCGGGCGGCGTTCGTCCTCGGTGCCGGGCGCCTGCGCGCGGAGGACCCCGTCGACCCGCGGGTCGGCGTGCTGGTCCACAAGAAGGTGGGCGACCGCGTGGAGCGTGGCGAGCCGCTCGCGACGCTGCAGACCGCGGGGCGGCACGTCGAACGTGCCGTCGATGCGGTGGCGGGCGCGTTCCGGATCGGGCATTCTGCGCCGCCCCGCCCCCTGCTCATCGCCCGGCTCGAGGACGTGTCGTGACCGTACTTCTGTTTTGTGCCCGCTTCGCGTTCGCCGACGACCCTGTACCCGCCCCGCCGACCGTGCCCGAAGCGCCGCCGGCCGCGCCCGCGCCCGCGGCAGCGCCCGTTCCGGCGCCGGTCACACCGGTGCAGGCGCCCCCGCCGGGCAAGCCCGGGTACATCGCGCCGGTGCCGCACCCGAGCGTCGATCCGCTCATGCCGCAGTCGTACCGGACCATCCCGCGTGGCGACTACGTCTGCAAGGTCCGCATCCTGGTCACCGAGAAGGGGGCCGTGCAGGACGTCGAGAACGTCCAGTGCGACCAGGACGCCTACTACGCCCTGGCCACGGCGATCGTGCAGTGGACGTTCGATCCCGCCACGCAGGACGGGCGGCCGGTGGCGAGCGCCCTGGACTACGAGAACACGTTCTCGGTGGTGTCGTACCTGCCGCGCAAGCACATCGTCGGGTTCGTGGGCGCGGCGGCGCACGTCGGCGGCGCGGGGTGGTTCGGCGCCGAGGCCCGCATCCACCTCGGCGAGCAGATCAGCCTCACCGGTGGTGTCGACGTCGACCAGGACTACATCCCCGGCGTGGGCGAGCCCATCTGGGTGCCGGCGTTCCGCGCCGACTTCGCGATCTCGAGTCGGCGCCGTCACTTCGAACACCGCGGCATCTTCGGCTTCGCCATCGGTGGCTTCGGGGACATCTACGGTTCGGCCGGCATGAACGCGGCGCTCCGCGGCGAGGTGATGACGCCGATCCCGGGCCTCTCGATCGGCGGCGACGCCGGCGTGGCCTTGTTGTTCAGCAACCCGACGACCGTCGCGGACGTCGGGTTCTGGCAGCAGGAGGGCGCCATCCCGTTCTACCCGTGGTTGCGGGCCTCGGTCATCTGGTACGCGCCGCTCCCGAAGGACCGGTTCGTCGTGGTGCCGCGCGAGCAGGACCCGACGGTGTACGAGCCGATCATCCCCGAGCCCGAGCCGCTGCCGGACACCGGCAAGGCGTTCGCGGGCGTGTGGAGTGTGCACTGGTCCGAGATCGAAGCGAGCCAGGGTGGCAACACCGAGGTGGGCGCCGAGTTCGACCTGTACCCGCCGGGTGTGTACCGGTGCGACGTGCGCGCCCTGGTCGGCAACGACGGCATCGCCCGGGTCACGCGCGCGGAGATTTGCCCGACCGCGGCACGGGCCGCGGCCGAGGCCAACGTGAAGTCGTGGGAGTGGCCCGAAGACCAGGCCTACGAGGTGCTCAAGAAGTACGGGAAGGCACCGCCGGTGCGCGAAGACGCGCTGGTGCAGGCGATGTTCCCGGCGCCGCTGTTCATCCGGCGCGACGACGCCGAGCCGGTGCCGACCGAGTCGGTCAAGCTCCTCGAAGCCGGCGAGGCCAAGGCCCTCCCGCGGGGCGTGAAGACCCCGACGGTCTGGGTCAAGGGGTTCATCCCGCCCGAGTGGGGCTCCACCCGGCCCACCGGCGCGTGCGCGGTCGAGGTCGACCTGGACGACACCGGCAAGGTGCTCAAGAGCCGCTGGGCTTCGGGGGAGATCGAGATCAGCGGCCAGGTGAACGACGCGCTCGAGCAGTGGACGTTCTACCCGGTGATCGTCAAGGGCGAACGCGTGGCGGCGCGCGTGCGCCTGTCGATGTGCGGCTACTGAGGTGAAGCGGCTCCTCTCGGGTCACGCGACGTTTCGGCGCGAGTACGCGGCGGGGGCGGCCACCTTCCTCAAGAAGCTCGCGAGCGAACATCAGTCCCCGGGCGCGCTGTACGTCGGCTGTAGCGACAGCCGGGTGGTGCCCGAGCTCCTCACCAGCTCGTCGCCGGGCGAACTCTTCGGGGTCCGCAACATCGCCAACGCGGTGCCGCCCTTGGCCCACGCCGACGCGAGCGTCGGCGCCGCGCTGGACTACGCCATCGAGAAGCTGCACGTGGAGCACGTGGTGGTGTGTGGCCACTACGGCTGCGGCGGCGTGAAGGCCGTGCTCGACGGTTACCAGGACCTCAAGAAGTTGCCCTCGTTGTACGAGTGGCTCCACCACCTCGCGCCGCCGATCCTCGCGTCGCGCCTGGAGATGGTGGACGAAGAGGAGCAGTGGCGCGCGGCGGTCGAAGCCAACGTCGTGCAGCAGCTCGCCAACCTCACCACGTTCGAATCGGTGCGCCGCCGGCTCGACGCCGGCGACGTGCGGCTGCACGGATGGGTCTATGATCTGCACACCGGAGGGGTCACGGTGTACGACACGACCGGAGAGCGGTTCATCGCAGCCGAACGCGCGGCGCACGAGCTCGACTGAGCGTGGAGCGCGTCATCTCGGGCGTGGGCCTCCTGGTCATGGTCGGCCTCGCGTGGTTGATGAGCGACGACCGGCGCGCCGTCCCGTGGCGGGTGATCGGATGGGGCCTGGCGTTGCAGGTGGGCTTCGGGCTGGTGGTCTTGTCGCCCGAAGCGCAGGATGTGTTCTTCCACGGGGTCGACACCGGCGTGCGTACGCTGCTCGGCTTCTCCGAAAAGGGCGCCGACTTCGCGTTCCAGACGATCCAGCCGCACCAGATCGCCGACGCCGACGGCAAGCTCACCTTCTACGCCGGCCACATCTCGCCGCCGATGAAGACCTTCGCGTTCTGGATCCTCCCGAGCGTCATCTTCTTCAGCACGTTGATGGCCGTGAGCTACCACCTCGGCCTCATGCAGAAGATCGTGCAGGCGATGGCGTGGCTCATGTTCCGCACGATGAAGACCAGCGGCGCGGAGACCTTGTCGACCGCCGCCAACATCTTCCTCGGCCAGACCGAGGCGCCGCTGTTGGTCAAGCCGTTCCTCGCCCACATGACACGCAGCGAGCTGTTCTGCGTGATGCTGGGTGGCTTCGCGAACACCGCCGGGGGCGTGCTCGCGGCGTATGTCAGCTTCCTCCACGACGTGCCCGGCATCGCGGGGCACCTCGTCACGTCGAGCATCCTCAGCGCGCCGGCCACGTTGGTGATCGCCAAGGTGATGGTGCCCGAGAAGGAGCGCCCGCAGACCGCGGACTCGATGGGCCTGCACGACGAGCGGCCCGACGGGAACGTGATGGCTGCGGCGGCGCGGGGGGCGAGCGAAGGGATGCAGCTCGCGATCAACATCGCGGCGATGCTCATCGCGTTCGTGGCGCTCATGGCGATGGTCGACTGGGGGCTCGGGCTGGTCCCGCTCGGCGGCGAACCGCTGTCGCTGTCGAGGGTGCTCGGCTGGCTCTTCACTCCCCTCGCGTTCTCGATGGGCGTGCCGTGGGACGAAGCGGGGGTGGTGGGGCGTCTTTTGGGCGAGAAGCTCGTGCTGACCGAGTTCATCGCCTACATCGACCTGGGCGCCATCCAGGCGTCGGACACCCCCTTGAGCGCGCGGAGCGCGGTCATCGCGAGCTACGCCCTGTGTGGGTTCGCGAACTTCGCGAGCGTCGGCATCCAGCTCGGGGGCATCGGGCCGCTCGCGCCGCACCGGAAGGACGAGCTCGCCGCGTTGTCGCTGCGGGCGATGCTCGGCGGTTCGCTCGCCACGTTCATGACCGCCTGCGTGGCGGGCATGATGACGGCGTAGGCGATGGCCGACCTCGTCCAGCTCCACGCGTGCGAGCCGATCACCGCCGCGCGCCTGCGGCACGACCTCGGCGCGCGCATCGACGCGCGGTGGTGTCACCGGTGGGCGCGTGTCGAGGCGGCCATCGCCGGCCCGTGGCGCCCGGCCGACGTGTGGCACGGCGGACCGGAGCGGCTGTTGTGGACCGCGAGCTTCCGCTACCCCGACGGGGGGTTCTTCACGGCGGACGGCGAAGCGGAGGCGGGCCGGAGCTCGGGCCTCACCCGTCGACAGGCGCCGGTGCACCCCGCGGAGCTCGTCGGGAGCACGTTCAGCGCGGCCCTGGTCGTGTGGCACAGCGACGCCGCGCAGACCGTGTGCGTGTCGTTGTGGCGCGAGCGGCAGCTCCGCTGGAGCCTGCGCGTCGACGCCCGGGAGCGCCTGGTGCGGTGCGACGGGCAGAAGGTGGTGGTCGAAGCCCCGCCGCGCCACCTGCCCGAAGGGGACCGCGCGGGGGTCATCCTCGCGGGCCTTCAGCGCCTGTGCGGCGAATTCCCGGTCATCGAGGGCGCCGAGCGCCTGGTCCTGGTCGACACGCTCGAAGCGCTCACCGCCGCCGCTCCGTGGCAGGTGGTCGGCGAGTTCGCGGGTCGCGCGCCGGCCGGAGCCGTGGCGCGTGCGGGCGGATAGCGCGCTCCTCGCGGGGCTCCTCGCTGCGCTCTCGGGGTGTACGCCGGGGCCAGCCGTCGGGGAGCTGGTGGTGGACTTCGACACCCTGGCGCCGAGCGTGGCGCGCGTACGCTGGTTCGCCGCCGGGCACGACGGCACGCGGTTGCAGGTGACCGAGGACCCGGGCGACGTCGCGGCGGCGACCGAGTGGCCGGCGACCGAGTCCGCGGGGGAGGAGGGATGGTCGGCGGAAGAGGCCCGGGTCACGCGCCTGCCGGCGGGCGACACGGTGTGGATGCGCGCGGTGGCGGCGGCCGGGCAGGGCGACACCGCCGCGGTGGCGGAGGGCGAGTGGGTCGAGGTCGCGGTCCCTGCCGCACCGAAGGAGCTCCCACTCTTGACCGTCGCCGACAGCCGCCCCGAAGCGTGGTCCGGCACCGCGGTCTTCCTCCAGCCGGTGTTGCAGTCCGATGGGACGTGGATCACGCTGGTGGATCGTGCCGGTCGCTACCTGTGGTGGTTCGAAGCGCCGGCGGGGTTCCTGATGCCGAGCGCCAACCTGGCGCCCGACGGCCAGACGGTCGTGTACACGCTCAACGACTACACCTACGCCCACCCGGACGCGGGGGTGCACCGCCTGCGCATCGACGGCGCGGCGGCCGACTTCACGCCGGCCCCCCGCGTCCACCACGACGCCACCTGGGTGGACGCGGACACGGTGGCCTGGCTGGAGCACGAATCGCGCGAGCAGGTGGGCGACGACGGGGTGACCCGCGCCTGGGCCAACGACGTGCTCGTGGAGGCGGCGGCGGGCGCAGAGGCCGGGAGCGGCACCCGCGTGTACTCGTGGGTGGACGACTGGGGCCGCGCGCTCGCCCCGGGATGCAACCACAGCGACGAGACCCCGTACGGCGACGGCGCCCTCGACGTCACGCACACCAACTCGCTGGTGTACGCCGACGACACCTACTTCCTGCTCGCGCACCACCTCGACGCGCTGGTCGCGGTGCCGCGCGCCGGCGGCATCGCGTGGCAGCTCGGGGGGCCGCTCAACGAGTTCGTCGACGTCGCGGGCGACGTCCCCGACGCGGACGAGCCGTGGAAGGTCGACGGCCCGGCGGGCACGTGGTGGAGCCACGGCCACACCAGCGACGTGGACGGGGACGGTTTTGCGGTGTTCGACAACGGGTTCCACCACGAGCGCCTCGCGTCGCGCGCGGTCGTCTACGCGGTGGACCTCAACCAGCGCACCCTGGAGCGCACCTTCGAGTTCGTGTCGGAGTCGGGCTCGCTCTCCCCGGCGCTCGGCGACGTCAAGCGCCTCGACGGCGGGAACGTCCTGGTCACGTGGTCGTTGGAGGGGATGGTGACGGAGCTCACGCCCGAGGGCGAGGTCGTGTGGCGCCTGTCGAGCGAGCTGGGGAGCGCGCTGATGCGCACACAGCCGGTCGAATAGGCCGGGCTGGAGGCGGCGCCCCTCGTCGCGGGGCGGCGCCCAGGTCGCGAAGATGCGCCCGCGACGACCCGAACCGTCGTACTACGGGGGGGTCCAGGCGCCGTTCGGCCCGCCGAAAGCGCCGAGGTCGTTGGGGGTGGAGTCGGCGTCGTTGTAGCCGGAGAGCGGGTTTCCGGCGTCGATGCAGGGCGAGAAGCCGGCCATCAAGCCGAAGTCACCCCCCTCGGGGTCCGTGAGACGACAGTCGTCTCCGAGGTTGCCGCTCGGCACCCCCCCACCATCGTTGCGGGCGAAGTCGTCGCCCGAGTTGTTGTACGCGGCGTTGTACTGAAGGCCGTCGCGGGGAGTGTAGGCCAGGAAGCCGCCGCCCGTGGTCTCGGCCACGATGTTGTTTTCGAGCAGCACCCCGGAGTAGGCGGACACAAGGTACTGCGCGCCATGATGGTCGTTGCGCCACCAGAGGTTGTTGTACACCCAACCGGCGGACGCGGGCTCACCGAACGACGACCCTTCGGCGTTGGAGGCGATTTCGTTGTCGTAGAACAGGTTGTTGGACACTTCATAGTCGAGCCCACTCACATAGAACAGGCTGCCGCCGGATCCAGAATTAGAGCGGTTGTTCCGGAATACAGAGTGCCGGAACACGAACGAGCCGCCCGCGTAGGCGGTGAAGATCGAGCCGGCGTTGTCCTCCACCAGGACCCGCGACCAGGTGACCTCCGAGGCTTCCTGCCACAGGATGTAGCTTCCGGTGGAGTCTGCGATCCGAATGTCGGAGACCGTGCCTGTGGTGTCCACCAGGTGCAGCGCGGCGCCGTTCGCTGTGGCACGCGCGTCGCCCGTGAGGGTGAAGCCACTGAGCTCGAGCGAGGTGGTGTCCACGAAGAGTGCGGTGTGCGATCCGCCGGTGATGATGGTCGTGTCGCGGTCCTCGCCGACGAGCGTGAGCTCGGCCCTGTAGATCTCGACGTAGTCGTAGGTGCCGGCACACACCGTGATCACATCGCCTTCGGCCGCGGCATCGACCGCGTCCTGGATCTCGGTGTAGGGGGCGCCTCCCGCCGCACAGACCGTCCAGTCCGCAGGGGTTCCCGTGTCGGTGTCGCCGCCGGTGTCGGTGCCAGTGTCCGTGTCGCCGCCGGTATCGGTACCCGTGTCGGTGTCGCCGCCAGTGTCGGTGTCTTCGTCGCCGGTGTCGGCGCTGCCGGTGTCGGTGTCCGTGTCGTCGGCGACACACAGACCGCCCTGTTCATGGGTGCCCGGGCCGCAGCTCAGCGCGCTCGAGTCGTCAACGGCGATGCAGGCAGCGAGTAGGACGATGGGGAGGAAGCGCATGGGTGGAAGTGTATCCCAGCAAGCCCGGCCGGTGACTGACTTGGACGTCCGGGAGGACCGCGTGCGGGTCCAGCGCGGGTAGCGGCACCCCTTGGGCGCGATGTTCCCGAGCGGCCCTCCGCCGATCAGTTGGACGGCGCCTGCATCCCGAGGCGGTCGAACACGAACGCGTACATGTCGGCGCTGTAGTCGATCGCCGCCTGCACGTTGTCCGCCCCGCCGTGACCGGCGTTGCGCTCGATGCGCAACAGCGGCGTGGCCCCGCCGGTGTCGGCGGCCGCCACCGCGGCCACGAACTTGCGCGCGTGCATCGGGTCGACGCGGTCGTCGTGGTCGGCGCTGAGCATCA
Source organism: Pseudomonadota bacterium (assembly GCA_005776735.1). Lineage (GTDB taxonomy): Bacteria > Myxococcota_A > UBA796 > UBA796 > SXON01 > SXON01. The sequence continues at coordinate 380 of SXOM01000652.1, read as the reverse complement.
ACAGGTCGGGGTAGGCCGTCCCCGGCTTGACCTGGTGGTAGGGGCTGTACGCCGCGAGCGTCTTGAACTGCGCCTCGGTCGCGGGGTCGCCGTACTCGGGGATCCACGTGCGGCCGCTGCCGAAGTCGACGTACCGGATCATGTCGAGCAGCGGGACCGCACACACCACCGCCCGGTACAGCTCCGGGTGCTGCGTCATCGCCGCGCCCATGAGCAGGCCGCCGTTGGAACCCCCGTTGATCGCGAGCTTGTCCGGGGTGGTCCACCCCGTCTCCTGGAGGTACCGGGCGGCCGACGCGAAGTCGTCGAAGACGTTCTGCTTCTTGTCGAGCTGACCCGCTTCGTGCCAGGCCTTCCCGAACTCGCCGCCGCCGCGCAGG
>SXOM01000651.1 GCA_005776735.1 Pseudomonadota bacterium | reverse complement strand
CTCGTCGGGCGTCGGCTTGCGCGCCGCGCGCGCCGCGGACCGGCCTCGGCCGCCTTCGGGCACGGTCGCGCCGCGGCGCCCCGACGGATCACGCCGCCAGCGACGACACCAACCGGATCGGGAAGTCGTCGACCCACAACGGCACGCTCACCCGCCTGCCGTCCAGCAGATCGACGACCACCAGGGTGTAGGGCTCGGGCGCGGCGAGGTCGACGCGCCGCACCTCGAGCCCGCGCCGGTCCAGGATGCGCACGAGGCGCCCGGCGAGGCGAATCTCGCCCACCACCAGCTCGATCGGGTCGCCGACGTACATGCGTCCTCCATGGGTCTGGACACCTGGACAACGCCGGAGTGCGCACCTTCCTGACACGCAGACCGATTTTTACGGGACCGGGGTGACCGACACCACCTGCGGCGCGCACGGCAACGGGTGGCGCACCTGCACCACGCGGTCGGTGGCGATGCGCAGCCCGTCGACCGCCTGGCGCGACCACGCGCCGAGCATCAGCTCGTTTCCGTTCGCGCTCTGCACGCTCATCGGCGCGCCGTCGAGCGTGACCACCACCGCTTCGGGGATGGCGGTGTCGAAGGTGTAGAGCGACACCGGCACGCCCTGCGTGTCGATCTGCACGCCCGCGTTCTGCAGCACCGCTTCGAGCGGCTTGCCGTCGACCGTCATCACCAGGACGCCCGGCGCGGCCAACGCCGCCGGCAGCTCGGCGTCGGCGGCCGACCCCGGCAGGGTGAGCCGCAGCGTGGTGCCCGACCACGCTCCGGGCAGCCCGTACTCGGCCAGGCGCGCGTCGATCGCCGCTGCTGCGCATGCGTCGGAGTACACGACGTCGACCTGCTGGCCGCCCGCCGTGCCGCCGGTGGTGAAGACGGCGCCGACCCAGCCCACGCCGCCCAGGAGCAGGAGCGCACCCACGGCGATGGGCACCGCGAGCATCCAGAACCGCAGCCGGCTCACGTCGGGACCGGCCAGTCGATCGGGTGCGCGGGCGTGTACGCGAGCACGTCGCGTGCGCGCCGCCCGTCGAGCACGCCCGAGTAGTGGAACCGCCGCCGGTTCATGCCGTAGCTGAAGTCGTGCCCGCGCAGTTGGCGGCGCCACCGGTACAGCGGCGTCATCCACGCGCCGGGCACCGGGACCGCGGCGCGCCCCCACTTCTCGATGCACATCGACAACGGCAAGGTGTCGTAGCCGGGCAGGTTGAACACCCCCTGCTCCGCCGCGTGCACCGCGAGCCGCAGCGCCTCGACCAGGTCGCGGGCGCTCATGAGGTTGAGCATCGGGTCGTAGCCCATGGGCCGGAAGCAGATGGGCGAGGCCAGGTAGTCGAAGAGCTGCGACCCGGTGCCGGGGGCGAGCACCTCGGCGCACCGCAGGACCAGGATGCGCAGCGGGGACAGGCCCATGCGCACACACGCGTGCAGATCGGCCTCGACGCGGTCGCGGACGTACTGCGGCGCGTTGGGCGAAAGGTTGAGCGGGTGGTCCTCGCCGATGAGGACGGGCAGGTCGGCCTGGACCTGGTACACCTCGGCGTAGCTGCGCAGGACGAACGTGTGGATGGTCGGGTGGCGCTCGCACAACGCGAGCAGGTCGCGCGTGGCGTCGACGTTGGCGGCGTGGACCGCCTTGCCCTCTTCCGACGCGGCGTGGCCCATCGCGGTGTGCACCACGACCTCGACTCCCAGGTCGCGGGCAGGCCCGAACAGCAGGTCGCGGACTCGCCGTTCGCGCGTGAGGTTGACCGCCAGGTAGGTGAGCCGCCGCTCGTCTTCGAACGGGAGGGCCTCCTCCATGGGGCGACTGCCCACCGCCAGGACGTGCGCGACGCCGGGATCTTCGAGCAGGCGCCGCACCAGGCGCTCGCCGAGCGGCGCGTCGGCCCCGGTGACCAGGACACCGCGAGGTGCGCTCATGTGAAGATCCCCGGACGCTCGGCCAGGCCCTTGTCGACCAGCGCCTGCACCGCCGCCTTGACCCGCGCCGCCGCTTCGCGCACGGCGGCGGGATCGTCGGCGTGCTCCGGCTTGTACTCGAGGTCGGTGCGGATCGGCGCGCCGTAGTGCAGGTGGTAGTGCACCGGCATCGGGAGCGGCGTGAGCGTGACCGGGATGAACGGCGCCCCCGCGAACGCGATGGGGATGCGCCCGAGCTGCGGCATCTGCTCCTCGGCTCCGACCACCGCGATGGGGACCACCGGCGCCCGGTGCCGGATGGCGAGCTCGACGTGGCCGACGCGCCAGTCTTGCAGCTTGTACCTGTCCTTGAAGTGCTTGCCGATGCCGGGCACACCCTCGGGGAAGATGAGCAGAAGCTCGCCGGCTTCGAGCAGGACCCGCGCGTTGCCGCGGCTCCCGCCCACCATGCCGCCCCGCGCGAAAAACGTGCCGATGAGCGGCAACATCGGCACGAAGTGGTCGGCCACCGCCCGCGCGACCCGCGGCGGGTGGGTGTGGCGCAGCACGTCGAGCCAGATCATCGCCCCGTCGACCGGGAGGGCGCCGGAGTGGTTGGCCGCCAAGACGGCGGGCCCCGTCGCGGGCACGGCGTCGGCGCAACCGTAGCTGGTGACCCGGAAATAGCGGTCGTACACCGGGCCGAGCAGCACCTCACCCAGCGCGACCACGTCGGGGTGCAGACCGAACGCGTCGTATCCGTGGCCCGCGTTGGCGAAGCGCAGCGACTTGAGCCGTTCGCGCTCTTCGGCGGAGAGGGCGCGCGACGCGAGCAGCCGCGCGAGATCGAGCGAGAGCGACATCGCGGGCGGGCTAACCCGGGCGTTGCGCCGCGCCCGTCCCGAAGCGAGCCGGGTCCGGCGCGCAACGCGCTGCGGGGTCGAACGGGCGTCGCGGGGGGGGACAGGCTACTTCCGGGTCGATGGACCGCGACGAGCGCGCCCGCCGGGTGCTGGAACAACTGGGCGAATCGGGCGCCCGCTGTGTCCATGCACGCGACGGTCGCGAGCACCACCTGTTCCGGGTGCAGCTCGCCTGTGGCGAGCGCATGCTCAAGATCCCCCGGGAGGACGCGCTCCCCGACCCCTTCGACACCGGGCGCACCCCCACCGAGCGGCTCTTCTGCGAGGGCGTCGCCATCGGCCTCGCCCGCGGAGTGCCCACGCCGGCGCACTACCGCGTCCACGACACCGAACCGGTGTGCGCCACGATGGAGCTTCTGCCCGGCACCACCGCCGAGCAGGCGTGGGAGCGCGGCCAGCTCGACGAAGACCAACTGCTGCGCGTGTGCCTGCAGATGGGGCGGATGCTGGCCAACCTCCACGGGGTGCGGCGGCCGGCCGACGGCGACCTGCTCCCCGACCTCGAGGTCGACGACCGGGGCAACGCCCGCCTCCTGCACCTCGACTACCACCTGGGCAACGTGCTCGGCCGCCCGAAGCTCGGCGCAGGCTGGGAGGTGACCGGCGTGGTGGACTGGACGTGCGCACGCTGGGGCCCGCCCGAGGCCGACTTCGTGGAGATGCAGGTGAGCGTCTTCATCCGCAACCCGCGCGCCCGCGACGCGTTCGTGGCCGGGTACCGCCAGGTGGCGCTGCGGGCGGTCGACCTGGGGCTGGTCGAGCGGCGGGCCGCCCGCGAGCTGCGGCGGCGCCTGGCCGAGCACCCCGACGAGGGCGGGGCGGCGCGGGGGTACTGGCAGGCGTTCGCCGACAAACACCCGGAGTAGACGATGTCCGTCTCGATGCGCTCCCTCGACGGCGACGCGTGGCCGGCGCTGCTCCCCGTGCTCGCCCAGTCGTTCAACGCACCCGAGCCCGGCTGGGGGCTCTTCCGCGCCCGCGTGGGCGAAGACCGCTTCCGCGTGGCCCACGAGGGCGACCGGGTGGTCGGCGGGTACGCGGTCTACGCGCTCGGCCAACGCTGGTGGGGCCGCGACGTGCCGCTCGGCGGCGTCGCGGGGGTGGGCGTGGTGCCCGACGCGCGCGGGCGGGGCGTCGCCAAGGCCATGATGCTCGACGCGCTCCGGTGGATGCGCGAGAGCGGTGTTCCCGTGGTGGGACTGTACCCGGCGAGCTGGCAGGTGTACCGCTCCGTCGGGTACGAAGCGGCGGGCGAGCGGGTGCAGTTCGAGGTCCCCGCGGCGGCGCTGTCCGCCTACCGCGCCGAGGTCGTGGTCACGCCGATCGACCCGGTCGACCCCGCGGGGCGCGCGGCGTTGCGGGCGCGCTATCAGCCGGTCCACGGCAACCTGATCCGCAGCGAGGCCATCTGGGCGCGCCTCACCCACCCGTATGTGGGGCGGCGCTACGCCTGGCTGCTCGGCGACCACGGCTACGTCGTACTCGGGCACACCCCGCCCGAGGGCCCCCACTGGGACCTCGACGTCGTCGACCTCGCCGCGCCCGATGCGCCCACCGCGCGTACGCTCCTCGGCCTCCTCGGCGGGCACCGTTCGATGGTCCGCCAGGTGCGATGGTGGGGTACGCCCGCCGACACGCTCGTCACCCACCTGCGCGAGCCCGTGGCGAACGTGGCGCGCCAGGAGCGCTGGATGTTGCGCGTCGTGGACCTTCCCGCCGCGCTCGAAGCGCGCGGGTGGCCGCCCGGCGTGTCCGGCGAGCTGCACGTCCACGTCGAGGACGAGCTGATCCCCGAGCAGGCGGGGCCGTGGGTGGTCCACCTCGTGGCCGGGCGGGCGCGGGTCCTTCGGGGCGGACG
>SXOM01000650.1 GCA_005776735.1 Pseudomonadota bacterium | reverse complement strand
TTGGCGTCGCGCTCGTGGCGGCCGCTCCGCCGCCGGAGCCGGGGGCCGTCACCCCACCCGGGGAGACCCACTCCGCGACCGCACCCCGTCCGAAGCTGCGGTTCCAGTTTCGCTGCCCCGACGCAGCGTGGGTCGACCTGACGACCGGCGCGCGGGACTGCACCGGGAGGTATCCGATGCTGCCAGAGGGCAGCTTCTCCAACACCGCATGCCCCGCGCTCGCCGGCGTGTTCCCGGATGTGCCCTGGCGGCGCGCCCAGGCCGGCACCGCGGAGTGGCGTATCGTCGACGACACGGACCTCGTCCGGTCGACGATCACCGGCCCCTGCGTGGACGACCCGGCCGTGTTCGCACTGCTCCCCAACGAGAGCGGCCCCTGCCGGATCGGTCCGGCAGACCTCCACCGCGCGGGTTGCCGGACGGACGAGAATCACACCGTGCCGGCCGTGTTCGCCATGATCCAGCGCATGCCCCCGCCAGACTACTTCGTACTCCTCTCCATCCTGAGTACCCCAGCCTATGCGACACCGTGAGTGGACCTTGGTGGCCGCCGCCGCGGCCGCACTCCTGACATCGCGGCCCGCGGGCGCCGAGCCGCCCGAGGTGCTGCGCCTGGAGTATCGGTGTGCCGACGAGTGGCGCACCATGCAGATCGGCGCGCTGGACTGCACCGGCGTGTACCCCATCCTGCCGCCTCCGGCCTGCTCCCCTTGCGAATACCCCGAAAACGTCCTGGTCCTCGATGGCTACCCTTGGCGTGACGCCCAACGCAACGTCCCCTGGGCGGTCGTGGTGCGAGACCCGAGCGGAGACCATCGAATCGTCCAAGACGCAGAAGGATGCTGGGAGATGGTGCAGCACACGACGGCTGGGTACGATCGCTACTTCACGCGGGAGCAGGAGGAGGCCATCCACCGGCGGTGTGTCGCCGGCTCCTTTGCCTGGAGGTACTACTACTCGTCCGTCCTCGGAGCGCCGGTGGCATCCAGGCTGGGCTTTGGCCCAGGGTCCGGCTTCGCGGCCACCATCCTCCACCTGTCCCTCGCTCCCGCGGTCGGCCTGCCCCGCGCCCCCTGACCGCGCCGCCGCGCGAACCGTGCGCAGCGCGCCGCCCGACGGGCCCCCGGCCGCTCAGCCGCGCGCCGCCCGGGTGCCGAGCGTGATCTCGGCCACGCGCTCGATGCCCGTCCCCGGCACGATCTCGCCGGGGGAGAGCACCGGAATCCGCGGCAGGGCCTTCTCGAGCAGGCGGCGCACCGGGCCGCGTGCCAGGGGCGGGACCAGGAGCACGGCTTCGCCGGGACCGGGGTACTTGTCGGCCGCGGTGCGCACCGCCTGGATGAAGGCGCGGGTCACCGCCGGGTCGAGGACCAGGCTCATCGCCCCGCCGTCGCCGCCCTGCAGCCCCTTGCTGATGGCGTCCTCGGCGTCGGGGCCCAGGCCCATGTACCGGAGCACGCCGTCGTCGCCCACGAAGCGCGCGGTGACCGCGCGGTTCATGCGCTGCCGCACGAACTCGGTCAGCACGTCCGGGTCACGGGTGCGGGGCGCGAACTCGGCCATCGCCTCGAGGATGCCCTGGGTGTCGCGCACGCCGATGCCTTCGGCGATGAGGTTGCGGAACACGCGCAGGCACACCGCGCGGGGGAGCGGGTCGGGGACCAGCTCCTCGACGAGCTTCGGGTTCTGCTGCGACACGCGCTCCAGCGCCTCGGACAGGTTCTGGCGACCGAACAGCTCGTGGGCGAAGCGCTTGAGCAGGTCGTCGAGGTGCGTGGTGAGCACCGTGGGCACGTCGACCACCGTGTAGCCGAGCTGCTGCGCCTTCATGCGCTGGTTGTCGGCCACCCACACACCCTTCATGCCGAACACCGGGTCGTGACCCTCCACGCCCTTGAGCGGGGTCGTGACCCCGCCCGGATCGAGCGCCAGGTTCTGGCGCGCCACGACGTGCCCGCTGGCGACGACCTCGCCGCGCAGGAGCACGCGGTACTGGCCGGCGCCGAGCTTCACGTTGTCGCGGAGCCGCACCGTGGGGAGGATGAGGCCCAGGTCGCTCGCGAGCTGCCGCCGGATGCGCTGCACCCGCTCCACGAGCTGTCCGCCGCGGCTCTCGTCCCCGAGGTAGACCAGGTCCAGGCCGAGCTCCACCGCGACCGGCTCGACCTTCAGCAGGTCCTCGATCGGCGCTTCGGTCGGGCCGGTCGCCGCGGGGTCGTCCTCGGCGACGACGGGCGGCGGCACATCCTTGAGGAACCACGCCGCCAGGCCGAGGCCCGAGGCGATGACCAGGAAGACCAGCCGCAGGCCGGGGACGAACACGAACATGCCGGCGAGCACCGCCAGGATGCCCAGCACGCGCGGGTTTCCGAGCACCTGGTTGCTGATCTGGGTGTCCAGCGAGGTGTCTTCGACGTCGTTGACGCGCGTGACGAGCATACCCGCCGCCGCGCTGGTGATGAGCGCGGGGAACTGGCTCGCGAGGCCGTCGCCGATGGTGAGGATGGTGTAGTTCGCCAGCGCGGTGCTCAGGTCCAGCCCGTTCATCACCACGCCGATGATGATGCCGCCCAGGATGTTGATGAGCGTGATGAGGATGGCGGCGATGGCGTCGCCCTTGATGAACTTGCTCGCGCCGTCCATCGCG
>SXOM01000649.1 GCA_005776735.1 Pseudomonadota bacterium | reverse complement strand
CCCCCGCCGGCCACCGCCTTGACCAGGAGCGGGAAGCCGAGCGCGGCGAGCGCCGCCGGGTCGTCGACCGCGGCGCCGGGGAGCACCGGCACGCCGGCGGCCGCGGCGAACGCCCGGGCGTTGGCCTTGTCGCCCATCGCGCGGATCACGCCCGGCTCCGGTCCGACCCAGGTGAGCCCCGCGTCGAGCACCGCGAACGCAAACTCCATGTTCTCGGCCAAGAAGCCGTAGCCGGGGTGCACGGCGTCGGCGCCGACGGCGCGCGCGGCGGCCACGAGCTTGGGGATGGAGAGGTAGCTCTCGGCCGGCGCGGACGCCCCGAGGCGCACCGCCTCGTCGGCGAGCCGGACATGCTGCGCGCCGGCGTCGGCGTCGGCGTAGACCGCGACCGTGGCCACGCCGAGCTCCCGCGCCGCGCGCATCACGCGTACGGCGATCTCGCCTCGGTTGGCGACCAGGAGTTTTCGCATCCTCGCCAGCTATCCGCGCGTGCGGATCCGGGGCACATTGCGGCATGCTGCTGTCCCTCTTCGCCTGCGACACCCCCGACACCGGCGATACCGCCGCGGACACGACGCCGTGGCAGGACGTCGCGGAGAACCTGCCCGGGGCGCTGTTGTCGGTGTGGGGGCGCGCGGCGGACGACGTGTTCGTGGTCGGTGCGGACCCCGGCGACGGGCCGATGGCGTTTCACCGCGTCGGCGCCGGGTGGGTCGCGGTCGACGGCCTCACGGCGGGCGATGTCTGGTGGGTGTCCGGCGACGCCGACCGGGTGTGGTTCGCCGGCGCCGGCGGCCGGGTCTTCCGCGGCGACGCCGAGGGGGCCGACCTGGAGGCGTGGGTCCTCGACCCGGACGTCACGTTCTTCGGCGTGTGGGGCCCGGGCGACGGCACGGCGTGGGCGGTGGGTGGCGACCCGAGCGCCCCGTCCGACGCGGCGGCGGCGTGGCACTTCGACGGCGGCACCTGGGCCGAGGTCGCGCTCCCGGAAGATGCCGCCGCGAAGTTCGCGCTCTACAAGGTGTGGGGCAGCGCGGCCGACGACGTGTGGGCGGTCGGGGCCGGGGGCATCATCCTCCACCACGATGGCGCCGCCTGGGGGAGCGTCCCGAGCCTCACCACGGTTCCGCTCTTCACCTTCCACGAAGGCTACGCCGTCGGCGGCGTCGCCACCGGCGCCATCCTGCGCGCCAACGACGGCGGCGGGAGCTTCACCGAGGAGTCACCGCCGTACGCGTTGCCCATCACCGGGGTGCACGGCGGCGACGCCCCGGTCGCGGTGGGTGCGCAGGGGAGCGTGTGGTTCCGCACCGATGGCGCCTGGGTCGCCGACCCCCGCGAGCGTCCCACGTACCAGGACCTCCACTCCGTCTGGCGGGATCCGGACGGAGGGGTGTGGGCGGTCGGTGGCCACGTTTCTTCGGCTCCGCTCATCCAGGGTGCCCTCGTGTATTCTGGGGATGCTATAGTGCCGGCACTCGAAGGGTGACATGATCTTCCTGAGCTTCCTCGCCGCTTGCGACAGCGGCACCGACAGCGGCGACGTTCCCGAGCCGGTGTGTGACGAAACCGTGCCGGGCGACATCTGCACCTGGGCCGGTACGGCGCAGGCCGGCTACAACGGCGAGGCGCTCGACCGGCGGGAGTCGTGGTTGTACTTCCCCATCGACGTCGAGGTGTCGGAGTTCGGCCCGCCCGCGGTGCTGGACTGGAACAACCACCGCATCCGCGTGCTCGACGAAGACGACACGCTGCGCACGGTGATGGGCACGAGTTTTGTCGGGGACGGTCCGCCCGACTTGTCCGACCGCACCGCGCCCGGGGCGGTGGGCACCACCGTCAATCTCAACCACCCGACCGACGTGATCTACCTGCCGGACGGCACGATGTGGAACACGTCCTGGCACACCCACAAGGTGCGCGTGCTCGACCTGGAGACGGGCCTGGTCTACGTCAACGTGGGCAGCACGCCGGGCTTTGCCGGTGACGACGGGCCCGCCTCGGCGGCCCTCTTGAACCAGCCCAAGGGCTCGGTGTACGACGAGGTCGATGGCACCGTGTACATGGTCGACATGCGCAACGAGCGCGTGCGGGCGGTGTACGCCGACGGTACCATCGCCACCGTCGCCGGCACCGGCGACCAGGGCTACGGCGGCGACGGCGGCCCGGCCATCGACGCGGTGTTCGGCTTCCCCAAGAGCGCCAACCCGCGCCCCGGGGGTGCCGTCGCGCTCAGCGGCTCCACGCTCTACATCGCCGACACCGAGAACCACCGCATCCGCGCGATGGACCTCGACACCGGCACGATCGACACGGTCGTGGGCACCGGCGTCTCCGGCTTCTCCGGCGACGGCGCCGCCGCCACCGCGGCGCAGCTCAACTACCCGATGGACATCGAGGTCGAAGGCGGCGTGCTCTACATCGCCGACAGCGACAACAACCGCATCCGCGCGGTCGACCTCGCCACGGGCCTCATCGACACCGTGGTCGGCACCGGCGAGGTGGGCGATGGCGGCGACGGCGGCCCGGCCACCGAGGCCGAGCTCTTCGGCCCCATGGGCGTCGAGGTCGGCGCCGACGGCGCGATCTACGTCGCCGACTCCTACAACCATCGTATCCGCCGGGTGGCCCCATGAGTCTCTTCTTCCTGCTCGCCGCCTGTGACACCACCCCCACCGACAGCGGCGACCTCCCCGTCGGCTGCAGCGGCGAGAGCGGGACCATCTGCACCTACGCCGGCTACCAGGGGTTCGCGGCGCTCGGCCAGGAGGACATCCCGGCCGACGAGTCGTACCTGTACTTGCCGCAAGACCTCGACTTCTCCCCCGAGGGCGAGGCGTACCTGCTCGACTGGAACAACCACCGCATCCGCAAGATCGACGCCGACGGCGTGATCTCCACCGTCGCGGGCAACGGCTTGTTGGGCGACGGTCCCGAGGGCGACTCGCGCCTGGCGTCGTTCAACCACCCGACGCAGCTCAGCTTCGACGCCGAGGGCAACCTGCTCCTCGCGGCGTGGCACAACAGCCGCGTCGAGAAGATCGACCTGGCCACCGACACGCTTTCGTTCGTGGCGGGCACCGGCGCCCGTTCGTTCTCGGGCGACGAAGGCGACGCGCTCCTCGGGGCGCTCGACCTGCCGTCGAGCGTCGTCGAAGGCCCCGACGGCACGCTGTACATCAGCGACACCGCCAACCAGCGCATCCGCACCGTCACCCCCGACGGCATCCTGCACACCCTCGGGGGCGACGGCACGGCCGGCTACGCGGGCGACGGTGGCACCGTCACCACCGCGCAGTTCAACAACCCCAAGGGCCAGGCCGCGGCCCCGGCCGGGCGCCTCGCGCTCTCCGACACCGGGGTGCTGTACGTCGCCGACACGCTCAACCAGCGGGTCCGCGCGATCGACCTCGCCACCGGCACCATCGACACGGTGGTGGGCAGTGGCAGCCCCGGCTTCGGGGGCGACGGGGGCGCGGCCACCGCGGCGCTGTTGTTCAACCCGGCTGACGTGGCCGTGGGCGTCGACGGCGAGCTGTACATCGCCGACACCGAGAACTCCTGCGTCCGCGTGGTGCGCGACGGCACGATCTCCACGTTCGCCGGCATCTGCACCGAGCCCGACTACACCGGCGACGACGGCCCGGCGGCCGAAGCGCGGCTCAACAAGCCCTACGGCGTCGCGGTCGACGGCGACGGAAACGTGTTCATCGCGGACACCTACAACAACGCGATCCGCGCGGTGTGGCGCTAGTCTTCGCGCTCCTCCTGGCCGCGTGCGCCGAGCCGCCCTGCGGTCCCGGCGTCGCGTGCACGGTCGCCGGCGCCGGCGTGTCGGGGTTCAACGGCGAGGGGCTGCCCGCGCCGGAGGCATGGTTGTACCTGCCGAGCGGGCTCGCGCTCGACCCCGACGGCGCCCCGTGCGTCGTCGACTTCAACAACATGCGGGTGCGCTGCCTGGCCGACGGTCGCCTCGTCACGCGGGCCGGCTCCGGCGTGCACGAGTACAGCACGCCCGGCGCGCCGTGGTTGCAGAGCCCGCTCGAGAACCCGATGGACGCCACGTGGGCGCCCGACGGTCGGCTCACCGTTTTGCCCGTGCACGAACACCGCGTGCTCGTCGACGACGGCGCGGGCCGCGTCGAGGTCTATGCTGGGACGGGCGAGCAAGGATACTCGGGCGATGGTGGCCCAGCCGTACAGGCCACCTTCAGCGAGCCGTGCGGCATGGCGTGGGCGGCCGACGAGAGCCTGTGGATCGCCGACACGCTCAACGGCGCGGTACGCCGGGTAGACGCCGACGGCATCGTGACCACCGTGGTGGCCGACGTCCCCGGTGTGCAGCGCGTGCGCCCGGGGGCGGGCGACGAGGTGCTCGTCGTCGACGCGTTCGGCGGGCGGGTGCTCGCCGCGTGGCCCGACGGCGGCACCGAGGTGCTCGCGGAGGGGCTCGAGTACCCGTGGTCGGCGGTCTACGGGCCCGACGGGGCGCTGGTTGTGGCCGAGGGCGGCGCCAGCCGCGTGGTGCGCATCGACGGCGCCGCGGTCGAGCCGGTGTTCGGCACCGGCGAGGTGGGCGATGACGGCGATGGTGGCCCGGCCACCGCCGCGCGCCTCTCCTGGCCGGCCGACCTGCTCTTCCTCCCCGACGGCACGCTGCTGGTGGCGGACATGCAGGCGGGCCGGGTGCGCGCGGTGGGCCCGGACTGAGCCGGTTCGGGGGGCGCCCCGCGACCGTCCGCACGTCGGGCCGGGTCCTGCGGGCGCCCCGCGGCGCGCGGCGGAGTTGCCGCCGTCAGGCCGGTCGCGGCGCGCCGCCCCTCGTCGCGGCTCAGAGCGCGACGCGCTTGAGCAGCTCGGGCTTCTCGAGGCACTCGCCCGCGCCCATGACCACGCAGCGGAGCGGGTCTTCGGCGATGACCACCGGGAGCCCGGTGGCGTCGCGCAGGACGTCGTCCAGGTGGCGCAGGAGCGCGCCGCCGCCGGCCAGGACGACGCCCTGGTCGATGATGTCGGCCGAGAGCTCGGGGGGCGTCTGTTCGAGGGTGTGGCGGACCGCCTCGACGATCTGCGCCACGGAGTCGGCCAAAGCTTCGGCGGTGTCTTCGCCGGTGACCTCGAACTGGCGGGGGGCGCCGGTGCTCAGGTCGCGGCCCTTGACCACGATGCTCAGGCGTTCGGTCGGCGGGGCCGCGCTGCCGACCGCGAGCTTGATCTCCTCGGCGGTGCGCTCGCCGATGAGGCAGTTGAACCGCCGCCGGACGTAGGCGGCGATCGCTTCGTCCATCGCGTCGCCGGCGACCCGGAGCGACTGGGTGGTGGCGACGCCGCCGATGGAGATGACCGCCACCTCGGTGGTGCCGCCGCCGATGTCGACGATCATCGAGCCGATCGGCTCGGTGACCGGCAACCCGGCGCCGATGGCCGCCGCCATGGGCTCGGGCACCAGCAGCACCTCGCGGGCGCCGGCCGAGCGGGCCGACTCCTGGACCGCGCGCTTTTCGACCTCGGTGATGCGGTAGGGGATGCACACCACCGCGCGCGGGTGCGCGAAGCTACGGCGGCCCATCGCCTTCTCGATGAAGTACCGGAGCATCGCCTCGGTGACCTCGAAGTCCGCGATGACCCCATCCTTCAGCGGGCGGACGGCGACGATGTTCCCGGGCGTACGCCCCACCATCCGCTTGGCCTCGGCGCCCACGGACAAGACCTTGCCGAGCACACCCCCCGGACCCTTGGCCATGGCCACGACGCTGGGCTCGTCGACCACCAGTCCGCGACCGGTGACGTAGACGAGGGTGTTGGCCGTGCCCAGGTCGATCGCGAGATCGCTGGTCAGCAGGCCGAGCGCGGACTCGAGCACCGGGACTCCGAAGGTGGGGCGGCGTAACCGATGCAGCGGGACAACGCCGCCGCGCGGCTACTCTTCGGCGGAGACGTCGCGCTCGATGAGCGGCTTGCCCACCGTCTCGGACAGGCGATGCGCGTCGATGGTGAGGTTCTCGTTGCTCTCGGAGTACAAGAACCGCTTGCTGTCGGTGCGCACCACCCACAACTGCTGGCTGAGCGGCCGGGTCTGCGTGAGGTACTCGATCGCCGACACGTCCTTCCAGTAGACGCGCTCGGACGTGACGTCGTCGGGGGTCTTGGTGGTGAAGACGATGCTCTTGGTCTCTTTGTCGACCACGTTGGTCATCACCTTCTGCTGCCCGTAGATGTGGGCAAACACCATGGCCGCCACGAACGAGGTGCCGAGCGCGAGGAAAAGCAACGTCCAAAACGGGCTCTTCTTCGGCGGCGGCACGACGTGGAAGTCGTGGAAGCAGTGCTTGCAGAGGTTGGCGATGGCCGGTACCTCGGCGTTGCAGTTCGGGCAGATCTTGGTGGACACCCGGGCTCCGATCGGTTCGGGCCGCTTAGTAGGACAGCCGTACACGGATGTCAAGCGCCGGCCCCGGCCCGTTGACAGGGTTCTTTCGTCGTCGTACCCGGGGGCCCATGGCAACCGGCTTCCCGCTCTCTCCGCGACTGGTCGCGACGCCCTGGTGGGCCCTGGTCCGGGGCCGCCGGGCCCTCGCCGAGTGGGGCGCTCCGCTGGTCGAGGTTCGCGTCGGCCCGCGCGCGCCGCTCCCCGGTCCGGCCGACCTCCGGCGGCTCGCCGCCAGCCCCGAGGTGCGCGGGGTGTGGCTCAAGGTCGAGCGCCTGGTGCTCGACGGCGGCCAGGCCACCCTGCACGAGTGCGCCGAGGCCCTCGCGGCCGCCCGCGACGCCGGCCAGCTCGTCCTCGCCGAGTTCGATCACGTGGGCAACGCCGAGCTCCTCCTCGCCGCCGCGTGCACCCGCGCCTGGGTCCGCCCGGGGACGCAGGTCTTCTGTGTCGGCCTCGGCACCACCCTCCGCTTCTACGGCGAGCTCCTGGGCCGCTTCGGCGCCGGCTTCGAGGTCGAGGCGGTCGGCGAGTTCAAGTCGTTCGGCGAGCAGTTCTCGCGGGGCTTCGCGTCCGCGCCCAACCGCGAGGCCACCCGCGCCATGGTCGAGGACCTCGCCGACGAGTGGGTGCAGGCCCAGGTCCGGCTCCGCCCCGGGCTCGAGGCCGGCACGGTCCTGCAAGCGGTCGCCGACGCGCCGTTGTCCGCCGAAGACGCCGTCGCGCGCGGCTTTTTCACCGCCGTCCGCTACCCCGACGAGGTCGCCGCCGACATCGAGACGTTGGTGGGGCGCGAACCTCGGGTGGTGCCCTTCGCCTCCTGGGTCAAGCACGCCCGCCGGGAAGAGGCGATGCGCACCTTCCTCCACGGCCATGCCGCCATCCCGACGGTCTGGCTCGGCGGCGCGGTCACCGACGGCCGCGGTCAGCCGGGCATGGCCTCCATCGCCGTGGTCCCCGTGGTCGAGGCCTTGGAGGAGCTGCGCGAAGCCGACGAAGTGAAGGCCGTGGTCCTGCGCGTGAACAGCCCTGGCGGCAGCGCGCCGGCGAGCGACCTCATCTGGCGCGCGGTCGAGCGTCTCGCCGCCACCCGCCCGGTGGTGGCGAGCTTCGGCGACGTGTCGGCCTCGGGCGGCGTCTACCTGAGCGCTTCGGCGACCGAGGTGTGGGCGCACCCCGCGAGCATCACCGGCAGCATCGGGGTCATCGCCGGCAAGCCGGTGCTCCGTCCCGCGCTCGAACGCCAGGGGGTGCACGCCGAGGACCTCCTCACCGGCCCCCAGGGCGATCTCTTCGTCGAAACGGCGGTCTCGTCGTCGACCCGTCACCACCTCCGCGCTGGCCTCGAGCTGACCTACCGTCGCTTCGTCGAGCGCGTGGCCCAGGGGCGGCACCTCGCCTACGACGCGGTGGAGCCCCACGCCCGCGGCCGCGTCTGGGTGGGGCGCCGTGCCCGCACGCTCGGCCTGGTCGACCACCTCGGTGGCCTCGACGACGCCCTTGCCCGCGCCGCCGCGCTCGCCGGGACGGCCCACTACCGCACCTGGGACATCCGGCCGCTTCCCCGCGGTGGTTTCGTCCAGCGGATGCTCCGCCAGCTCATGTTCACCGCGGTCCCCGAGCTCGCGTGGCTCCCCGACCTCCCCGTGGGCGCCCGGTGCCTTGCCGAGCACCCTGGCGAGGCGATGGCGCTCCTCCCGTTCGAGATCGAGGTCAAGTAGGGCACAGGCCCGAAGGGCGTCGCGCCGCGACCCAGCGCTCGCGACTCTGGGTCTGCCGCGCGACGCGGCGGCGGCGGTCGACGGGGCCCGCGGGCGGGGCGAGCCCCCGGTCGGCTGAAGAATCGAGCTTCGACGCGCGAGGCGCGCCGCTCGACCACGCGTCCACCGCCTTCTCGGGGCTTCCGTCCCACGGTCGCCGGGGCAGCGCGCGCGGAGGTCGTCCGCGTGCGCAGCAAGCCGGCCGCCCAGGCCGACGCCCACGCGCTCGGCGGCGCCGCCCCACGAGCAAACGCCTCGAATCGGGTTGGCGCTCGCCGAGCGGCGCGACGGCGGGTTCCTGAACGAACGTTCGTTCAGGAACTCCCCCCCCCGCCGCCTCCGCGGCCGACGCCCACGCGCTCAGCGGCGCCGCCCCACGAGCAAACGCCGCGAATCGCGCGTCCGAAGCAAGCGCCATCGCCTGTCGCGACACAATCCGCTCGAAGAGTGGTTCGGGTTCAGGGCCACGGCTGTCTTCGATGATGAAGAGGAATGCGGGAGAGGTGAGAACGACGAGGAGTGAGTCTCTGATGCTGTGG
>SXOM01000648.1 GCA_005776735.1 Pseudomonadota bacterium | reverse complement strand
GCGCCCGATGTGCTCCTGGTCACGCTCGACACGGCGCGAGCCGACCACTTCGGCGCCTACGGCAGCACGGCCTCCACCACGCGCCACTTCGACGCGCTGGCCGCCGAGGGCGTCCTGTTCCAGAGCGCCTCCGCCGTCGCGGCGGTCACCGGGCCGAGCCACGCGGCGATGCTGAGCGGCACCGGTCCCTGGGAGAACGGCGTCCTGCTCAACGGCGTTCCGCTCCCGGACGACCGGCCGCTCCTCGCGGAGCGCCTGCACGAGTCCGGGTGGGCCACCGCCGCCTTCGTCAGCGCGTACGTGCTGGACGGAGGCCTCGGGTTCGACCGCGGCTTCACCGTGTACGACGACGACTTCGGGCTGTTGCCCGGCTTCCGGGACCTGCTGCTGGCGCGCGCGATCGACATGGCGCACCGCCACGCCGACCCGGACTGGGTGCTCGAGCGGCGGGGGGCCGACACGGTGGACCACGCCCTGGGCTGGATCCAGGCGCAGGAAGGGCCGTGGTTCGCGTGGGTCCACCTCTTCGATCCTCACGGCCCGTACCTGCCGCCTCCGCCGTGGGACACCGCCTACTACAGCGGCGATCCCCGCGACCCCGCCTACACCTCGATGGCGACGGTCGGCTCGGTCGCGACGTACCTGCGGCCGTTCCTGCATGGCATCACCGACCTCAACTACGTGCTCGCGCAGTACGCCGGGGAGATCAGCTACGCCGACGCGCAGCTCGGCCGCCTGCTCGCGGCCGTCGGCCCCGACACGGTCGTCCTCGTCATCGGCGACCACGGCGAGTCCCTCGGGGAGCACGGCGTGTGGTTCAACCACGGCGACGACCTCTACGAGACGAGCCTCCACGTCCCGTTCGCGCTTCGCTGGCCGGGGCGCACCGCGCCGGGCGTGGTCACGGCTCCCGTCAGCGGAGCCGACGTCGCACCGACCGTGCTCGGCGGCCTCGGCCTGTCGATCGAAGGCATGAGCGGTCACGACGCGCTCGCCGCCGACCGCGTCCACGCACCCTCGATGTGCTTCGACCGCGACACCAACCTCGCCGAGCGGAAGGCCGGCCGGATCACCGCCCCGAAGTGGCGGCTGGCCGGTCTCCGCTCGGGCGCAGGGCGGTGGGTGCAGCGCGAGTTCGACGACCGGGGCGAACTCTTCGAGCTCGCGAACGACCCGGCGGGGGTGAACGATCGCGCAGGCGACTGGACCGCCGACCCGGAGAAGGCGGCGGCCCTCGACAGCCTGCGGGGCCAGACCGACGAGCTGTTGCGGGGGGACACCACCCGATCCGCGGTGGAACTGTCGGACGAAGAGCGCGCCCGCCTCGAAGCGCTCGGCTACCTGGACCCCTGACGTGATCATCGCCGAGTCGCCGCT
Organism: Pseudomonadota bacterium; assembly: GCA_005776735.1. GTDB lineage: Bacteria > Myxococcota_A > UBA796 > UBA796 > SXON01 > SXON01. Next base: position 15,967 of record SXOM01000648.1, on the reverse strand, counting down.
GAAGGACGCGTACCGTCGCCTCACCTGGGGTCCGGTTCGGGAGCTCCTGGAGCACGCTCCGGCGGGGTGGGACTACCGGGCCACGCGGCGGGCGGGCCGGGCCGCGGGGCGGCTCAACCCGGGCAAACGCCGGGCAGTGGTTGATAATCTGCGCCGGGCGTTCCCGGGGCGGGACGACCTCGAGGCGGTCGCCATCGAAGCGTTCGGCGCCCACTTCGAGAACCAGTACGCCTCGTTCGCGTTCGGGCGGCTCGGGCCCGAGAATTGGGAGTCGTGGCTGCGCTTGGAAGGGCTCGAGCACCTCGACCGGGCCGCCGGCGCCGGCCAGGGTGTGGTCTTGATGCACCCCCACATGGGCCCCGCCCAGTTGCCCCTGGCGGTGCTCGGGGCCCTCGGGCGGCCGGTCCACCAGGTCGGCGGAGGCGGGGTGCAGGTCGAACGCAGCGCGACCGGGGAGTGGGCCGCCGCCGAGCGCGCCCGCCTCGAAGCGCGCATGCGGGTGACGCTGCACGACGGCACCGGGTTCCTCCGGGGCCTCTTGCGCGCGCTCACCGCCGGGGGCATCGTGCTCACGGCGTGCGACGGCACCGGCGGCGGGCAGGAGCTGGGGCGCCGACTGGAGCGTCGGGTGCTCGGGCAGCGCATGGGGGTCCCGGTCACGCCGTTCTGGCTCGCCCACCGGACCGGCGCGCGCCTGCACACGCTGTACACTGCCCGCGACCCGCTCGACCCCCGCCGGCACGCGAGCTTCATCGGGCCGGAAGTGGCGGTCGCCCGCGATCGGAGCCTCGACGAGGCCCTCGAGTCCGGCGCCGACTTCACCGCCGCGTGGTTGGGCCTGGTCCTCACCCGCCACCCCGAAGCGTGGCTGTTCTGGGATCAGTTCCAACCGGGAGGGCTGCTCATCCCATGAGGCTCCTCGAGCTCTTCGCCGGTGGCGCGCTGGTCGCCGCGCTCGCCGTGGCGGCCACGGATGTGGTCCACCCGATGTTCAACGACCTGCCGTGGGTCGGCGCCGGCCTCGGCGTGGCCGCGGGCGTGGGCGCGCTCTTGGCCCGGCGACACCGCACCGGGCGCGCCGCAGCCGCCACCGCCGTCGCCTCGGTCCTGTGGCTCGCCACCACGGGAGACCACCTCGGACCCGTGCCGGCGCGGATGGTGGTCTTCGGGGTCGACGGTGCGTTGTGGTCGCTCATCGACGCCGAGCCGCTCCCCGCCTTCCACCGCGCCTCGCGGGAGGGCACCCGGGCCGACCTGATCTCGATGGAGCCGATGTTCTCGCCGCTGCTCTGGACCACGATCGCGAGCGGCCGCACCGTCAACGAGCACGGGGTGCGCGGATTCCGGGTGCAGACCCACGACTGCAAGGTCGCGCGGTGGTGGGACGTCGCCGAAGCGCGCGGCGACGCGGTGGGGCTCTACAAGTGGCTCGTGGACTACCCGCCGCGGCAGTTCGCGCACGGGGGTTTCTGGGTCCCGAGCTGGCTCGCGCCCGCGCCCGACGCGTGGCCGGAGTCACTCGCCGTCGTCAAGGAGGTGGAGCTCGGGAATCGGCTTCGGCGCCAGGCGGTGGGCGAACGGGGCGCGAGCCTGCGTCGGGTGGCCGGCCTCGTGGGGGTCGGCGTGCGCCTCGGGACGCTGGTGCGTGGCGCCGCGTGGCTCGTGCGCGAGCAGCTCGGCGCGGACGACACCGCACGCAACGTGAGCATGCAGCTCATCCGCGGCGAGATCGACCGCGACGTCTTCGTCGCGCAGCTCTACGCGCGGGCGCCCGGCGTGGCGAGCCTGAACTACTACGCGACGGACGGGCTCGCGCACCTGTACTGGGACCGCCACGAAGCGGGCGGCCCCGAGGTCAGGGCCGCTTACCGCCAGGCCGACGAGATCCTCGGGGAGCTGATGGCCCGGCTCGGTCCCGAGGCCCGGCTCCTGGTCGTGAGCGACCACGGCTTCCAGGCCATGGACGCCAAGGGGGTCGCCGGGCAGTTCCTCCCCCTCACCGAGCGGTTGCGGGCGCGGCTGGGGGCAGAGGTCCCCGACGTCGACGTCACGCGGATCGGCCACAAGCTGGTCGTGGGCACCCGCTCCAAGGCGGACGTGGAGCGGGCGCGCGCATGGCTCGCCACGCTGACCGACGCCGAGGGCGAGCCGTTCTACGTCGTGGCGGACTTCCCCGACGACGAAGCGAGCCTCGCGCTCACCCTCGCCGACGAGCAGATCACCCAGGCGCGGCTCGGCACCGACCGGGTGGGCGGGGAGCCGCTCTCCGACTACGTCACCCTGACCGCCGCCTACACCGGCATGCACGAGGAGTCGGGCATCTTCCTGGCCTGGGGGCGCGGCGCGCCCGCGGGGGCCGACCTGGGCGAGGTGCCGCTCCTCGATGCCGCGCCGACCCTCCTCGCCGGCGCCGGCCTGCCCGCGGCGCGGGACATGCCCGGCGTGGCGCGGGTCTGGCCCGAGATCCCCCGCGTCGAATCGTGGGATGGCCTCCTGCGGGGGCGCACGGCCGTCCCCGACGGCGGCGTCAACGAGGACATGCTCAAGGCGCTCGGCTACGTCGACGACGGGAAGCCCACCCCGTGAGGTTGTTGTTCGTCGCGCGGCGCTTCCCCCCGGACGTGGTCAGCGGCTCGGAGACGGTGTTCGCCCGACTCCTGGAGCTTGCCCGGGCCGCCGGCCACGACGTGCACCTGGTGTGCGGGTACCGCACCGCGCGCGACCGTGTGCCCGCGGACGCCGACGCGGTCGACCTTCGCGGCCGCGGGGTCGCCGCGTGGCCGGCCATGGCGCTGGCGGCCGCTCGGGCGGCGAGGCGGTGGCGTCCCGACGCCGTGTTGAGCAACTCGATCGAGGTGCAGGTGCCCGGCGTGCCGGTGGTGACGCTGGTGCACGATCTGAACTTCGGCGGCGGCGCGGGCGGCGCCGGCGCGCTCCTCCGCCGCCAGTTCTACCGCCTGCAGGCCCGACGGCTCGCCGCGGTGGTCGCGGTGTCCGAGACCACGCGCACCACGCTCCTGGCGGCCGGGCTCCCGCCCGAGCGGGTGGTGGCCATCCACAACGGTGTGGACATCGACCACTTCGTGCCCTCGCCGCGGGTGCCGGACGCCGTCGTGAAGCTCGTGCAGGTGAGCCGGATCCTCCCCGGCAAGGGGCAGCATTGCGCGCTCGACGCGCTCGGCCGGATGCGCCCCGACCAACGTCGCGGGGTGCACCTCGACCTGGTCGGCACGGTCGCGGACCGGGTGTACGCCGACCAGCTCCAGGTCCAGGCGTGGGGGCTCCCGGCCGCGCTGCACTTCGACGTGCCGGACGTGCTGCCCTGGTACCAGGGCGCCGACATCGCGCTGTTCCCCACCCGGATGGCCGAGGGGTTCGGGTTCGCCGCGGTCGAGGCGATGGCGTGCGGCCTCCCCGTCGTCGGGTTCCACGACGCCGCGGTGTCCGAAGCGTCGGGCGGGCTCGCGCAGCTGGTCCCGAGGGACGACATCGTCGCGCTGCGGGACGCGATCCTCGCGCTGGTCGCCGACCCGACGGAGCGCCGTCGCCGCGGGGACGCCGGCCGCGCCTGGGTCGAGCGGTACCGCTGGACCGAGGTGTGGGAGCGCTACGAAGCCCTGCTGGCGCGCGTCCTCGCGGAGCCGGCCTGAGTCGCGCCGCGGTGCGGGCCCGCCCCGGCTGCCTTCGGGACGGGCCTACCGCACCGCCCCACCCGCCCGGACGACCTACCCTTCACCCCGCGTCGGGCCGCTCGGCGCCGTCGATGGGCGCGCCCAGGTCCGGCGGCGGCACCAACGCCAACACGCGCGGCCGGGGCGGACGCAGCGCCTCGACGTGCGGCAGGAGCTCGTCGTAGACCGCTTGCGCGTCTTGCGCGGTCGGACGGTGGCCCGGGGGCAGACCCTGCACCGCGTCGGACAGCGCTCGGCCCCACGCCGGGTCGGGCATGCCCATCGGCAGCCCCTCCATGTGGCGCGCGAATTCGTCGCGGAGCACCGACATCGACGGCAGGAACCCGCGCGGATCGAGCACGAGCAGCGACTGGACCAACTTGCGCAACGACGGAGAGAGCCGCCCGCTGTGCTCGGGCCGGTCCAGCGCCGCCGCGAGCGCACGGTTCGACGCCGGCGTGGACGTGGCCGAGGCCGGCGCGACCGCAAGCGCGGCGCAGGCGAGCGTGACACCGAGGCCGATCGCATCGGGGACGAGGCCGGGAAAGTCGGAGGCCACCGGCGAGCCGCCGAGGCGCGCCCGGCCCGTGACGTCGATGAGGACGTGCCCCACGCTGAGCCGGCCGTGGACCAGCCGCACCCCCTGCTGGGCCCGACCCATCGTGGCGAGGACGTCGGCGAGCTCGGCGCCGAGCGCGGCGAGCCGGCGCCCGCTGAACGCGAGGCCGCGACGACCCAGCAGCACGCGCAGGGGCCAGCCGTGCACGCGCTCCACCAGGGCCCACCGCACGCCGGCTTCTCGGCCCGTCGCGTGCACCATCGCCAGGCCGTGGCTCGCCGCCGCCCGGACCGCCTCGACGAGCACCCCGTCGGTCTGGTCCTCGGCGGGCGCCGCCCCCACCTCGACCGCCACGCGCGGCAGGATGGTGTCGCCGTCGACCACCGCGAAGAGCCCGCCGCGCAGGGTGCGCGCCAGGAGCGGCCCCGCGAGCACCGAGCCCACCTGCATGCGGAACTCGGGTGCCAACAACCGCGCCGCCGAGGCCGAGTCCCGGCGGGTGGCCTGGAGCCAGAGGGCGTGGTCGCCGTTCATGGTCGGACCGGGTGGGGAAGCACGATCCGATCATAAAACACAAAAAACGAAAATACAAGCGATCCGTGATCGCGTTTTTCAGAATCCCATCTCCTCGGGACGCCGATAGGACCACGCTCGCAGGAGCGCCTTGAGCTCCCAGGGGTGCCCCGTCCACCCGCGCGACCACCGGAACCGCGCCAGGCCTCGGAGGGCCCGGCGCTGCCACGCGGCCAGGTGGCGGTCGGTGGCGGTGGGGTACCGCGCGTTGAGGACCACCTCGAAATCGTAGATACGTCGCCGAAGATCGGCCGTCATCCACGGGGTGCTCTCGGTGCGGCGGTGGTCGAAGTCGCTCCACGGAGGGCCGAGCCAGCCGTCGAGCGTGTCGGGGAAGCGCATGCCGAGCCGCTCCGCCTCGGCCCACTGCCCCGGGAGCGGGACCGGGGTGTACAGGTACAGGATGATCTCGCAGTCGGGGTTGTCCGCCTTGAGCACGCGGATGAGCTCGAGGCTCAGGCGCACGTCGCGCTCCGGGTCGCCGGCGTTTCCGAGCACGAAGCTGAACTCGGGCACGACCCCGTGCCGGCGCGCGAGGCGGTTGAGCGCGCGCGTGTCGGCCGACCGGAGACCGCCCTTGTCCATGCGCTCGAGCGCTTCGTCGTCGCCGCTCTCGGCGCCGTAGAAGACCATCCGCAACCCGGCGCGGGCCATCGCCTCCCACGTCGCCCCGGCGAACCCGAGCATGGTGTCGACCCGGCCTTCGCCCCACCAGGAGAGCCCGAGATCGGCGATGCCGTCGGCCACCTCGCGACACCGACGCTCCCACGCGAAGAAGTTGTTGTCGTGGAACTCCACCGCGTCGGCGCGGTGGTCACGCGCCAAGGTCCGCACCTCCGCGACGACCGCGGCGGCGGGGTCGGGCAACCACCGCCCGGCGTACAGGTTGACCACCGCGCAGAAGTTGCACAGGAAGGGGCAGCCGACGCTGGTGTGGAGGTTGTAGGTGCGCTCGCCGAGGAACGTACGCGCGGCGTATCGCTCCATGTCGACCCGCCCGTACGGCGTGGGGCCGTAGGTCGCGCTCGCGACCAGCGGACGCGTGGCCCCGCGGACGAGGGCGCCCCCACGCCACGCCGCCGTCCCCGCCACGAGGGGATCGGCGCCGGCTTCGACTGCGGCGAGCACGTCGGCGACGGTCGCTTCGCCCTGGCCCACCGCCACGAGGTGCACGCCGGGATCCCGCGCGACCGCTTCCGGGTGCACCGAGGGGAAGTACCCTCCCCACACGACCACCAGGCGCGGGTTGGCGCGCACGAGCTCCCGACACAAGGGCGTCGCCACGCGGAGCTGGGGGCCGGGCATCACCGTCACCAGGAGGACGACCGGCCCCTCCGCGCACAACGACCGCAGGCGCAGCTCGGCGTCCGGCTCGACGTTGCCGTCGACCAACGTCCAGTCCCGGTCCGGCGGGAGCGCGCGGACCACGTGGAGCAACGAGAGCGGCAGTCGCCGGTGCGAACGTTGCGCCCGCGGGTTGAACAGGATGAGGCGGTGGGGCGTCACGCACGCCCCGGGAGCCGGGCGTGCAGCAGGGTGTGGTCGCCGAGCGCCCGCAACCCGGGCAGGGTCGCCACCCGCCGCTCCCACACCGAGCGCCGACCCAGCCGACCCCCGAGGTCGGGCGCCGGGTCGAAGAGGCCGATGGCCTCGACGGCGAGGACCTCGGCCCCTTGCGGCAAGGCCGCGCGCACCTCGGCGACCGACCACCACCTCAGCGGCACGGTCAGCCCACCGACCTCGGCCGAGGGCCGCCCGCGGCGGGGCCGGCGGCCGCGCACGAGGCAAGCCAGCGTGTCGACCGGACAGTGCCGCGACATCCAGACCAGCACCACGTGGCCGCCCGGGGCCACGAGGCCGCTGACCCGCTCGCCGAGGCCGTCGAGCGAAGGCAGGCAGTTGAGGACGCCGAAGTTGGCGAGCACGGCGTCGTGGCCGCCGCCGAGCACCGCGGGCGCGTCCGCGAGATCGGCCACGACCGCGTCGACGCCACGGGACCGCGCCACGCGCACCATCCCCGGCGAGACGTCGGCCACGCGCACGAACCGCCCCGCCGCCGCGAGCACCACCGCGTCGGCGCCGGTGCCCCCGCCGAGGTCGGCGATTCGGCCCCCCGGGGGCACGGCCGCGAGCACACGACCCAGCACACGTGCACGCCAGAACTGCACCAACGGGCTACATTCCCAGCGCGCCTCGTACCCCCACGACTCGCGGTCAAAGGCTCGTGAGATCGTGGGATCGCTCTCCACCTTCGTTGACATGGTGCGGGGGCGCAGTACCATAGCGCGCCCCGCTGCGGAGTCCATGTCCATGCACAAGCTGTCCCTCGTCCTCGGCCTCGTTCTCGTCGGCGCCACCGCCACCGCGGCGGTCCTCCCCTCGGCCGCCTACGCCCAGCCCGCCGCGGTCTTCGAAGGTACCGGCCTGCTCGAGATGATCCCGGCGACCTCGATCGTCGGCGACGGCGCCACCTCGGCCGACCTCTACGTGCTCGCGCTCGACGCGTCGGGCGCGCCCCTCGCCGGCCTGCAGCTCAAGCCCTCGGTCTCCGCCGGGACGGTGGGCGCGCTCACCGATGCGGGCGGCGGGTTGTACCGCATCGCCTACACCCCGGCCAAGGTCGAGGCCCGCACCACGGTGAGCCTCACCCTCAAGGGCAAGATCGGGAAGGACAACGTCCAGAAGAGCTGGAACGTGAACGTGGCCGCCCCGCGCAGCCGGGCGCTCACCGCGGCGGCCAACCCGATGCGCATGACGCTCGGCCAGGACCGCACGGCCACCCTCTCGTTCAACCTGGCCGGCGGCGACCGTCAGGCCCTCGGCGGGGTCGACCTGCTGGTGTCGGCGACCCGCGGCAAGGTGGAGAACGTCACCAACCTCGGCGGCGGGCAGTTCAGCGCCCTCTACGTCTCCCCGACCGACGTGCACGCGCCCTACGTGGAGCTCGTCACCTTCGCCGACAAGCGGGATCCTTCCCGCACGTTCGGCACCCTCGCGATCCCGATGGTCGGCAAGGTCGACTTCCCGGTCACCACCCAGCCCAACGCCCGCGTGATCGTGAAGATCGGCGACCAGCAGTACGGCCCCATCCAGGCCGACGTGCAGGGGCGTGCCCGCGTACCGATGCTCGTGCCGCCCGGGGCGCCGATGGCCGAGAAGATCACGATCACCCCCGACGGCAAGACGCTGTCCGAGCCGATGGACCTGCAGGTGCCCGAAGGGCGCCGCATCGCCATCGTGCCCACCGCGGTGGCCCTCCCGGGCGACGCGCGCGTCCAGGTCCCGGTACACGCGATGGTCACCACCCCCGACGGGCGGCCCGACACCGCGGCCCAGGTGGTCTTCACCGCGACGGGCGGCACGATCACCGCCGCCAAGCACGCCGGCAACGGCGTCTACACCGCGACCTACTCGCCGCCGACCGGCGCCACCGCCGCGCAGGCCACGATCTCGGCCAACCTCGCCGACCGCCCCGCGGTGCAGACCGCGTCCCAGACCGTGAACCTCGTGAGCGTCCGGCCGGCCAAGGTCGAGATCACCGCGGAGCCGACCACGCTGCCCGCCACCGCCGAGGGGTTCAAGGTGTTCGCGAAGGTCACCGGCCCCGACGGTGTCGGCCTCGGCGCGCGTACGCTCAGCTTCGGCGCGGCCGGGGCGCGTCTCAAGGGCGACGTCAAGGACCTCCGCAACGGCGACTACCAGGCGCTCTTCACGACCACCGGCGGCGCGGTCGAGCTCAGCGCGTCGGTCGCGGCCCCGGTCACCGGCAACCCGCTCGCGCGCCTCCTGGTCGTGCCCAGCCGCACCCGCGTCGCCAACGACGGCCAGGGCTCGGCGATGCTGACCATCCTCGCGGTCGACGAGTTCGGGTATCCGGTGCCCAACGTGCCGGTCGCCATCAAGCTCACCGGCGGCGACGGGACGCTCCCGCAGCAGGCCACGACCAACGGCGAAGGCCTCGCCCAGGTGCACTACACCGCCGGCCGCAAGGCGGGCCTGGCCACCTACGAGGTCACCTCGGGCGACCTGGTCGCGGCGGGTGCGCTGGCGCAGGTGCCGGCGGGCGTGGTGCTGCCGACCCTCCCCGTGGCAGGCTCCAAGGCCGACGCGGCGTTGGTCGCCGAGTGGGACCAGGCGCTCGCCGAGCTCCGGGTCGAGCGCGAAGGCGGCGGCGTGGCCGCGGCGGGTCCGATCACCGCGACCTCGACGGCGGCGGTGCGTCCGAGCCGCGCGGCGATCGTCTCCGATCCGGCGACCGTCTCTCCCGGCGGCAAGGTCACCCTGCGCGTCACGCTCAACGACGACCAGGGCCGCGGCGTCGCGGGCCAGCAGCTCGACTTCCTCAGCTCGGCGGGCACGGTCGGCACCGTGACCGACCTCGGCGGCGGCACGTACGAGGCCTCCCTCACCGTCCCGGCCAACGCCTCCGGCGACGTGAAGGTCTCCGTGGCCACGGCCGACGGCTCCACCTCGAGCTTCATGCGCCTGCCCGTCGGCGGGGCGGCGGACGCCTGGGGCAGCAACCCCTACGCGACCACCACCAAGACCGACCCGTACGCCGCGCCGACGCCGACGCCGACCCCCACGCCCACGCCCACGCCGACGCCGACCCCGACGCCCACGCCGGTGCCGGTCACGCCGACCCCGACGCCCACGCCGACCCCGAAGCCGACGCCCGCGCCGCGTCCGGACTCCGAGCGCCCGTGGCTCCGGGTCCGCGCTGGCTTCGAAGGGGCCTTCTACCAGTACGACCAGCTCCCGCTCACGCAGATGACGGTGCTCTTCCCCAAGCGCCTGGTCCTGACTTCGCCGGCGTACGGCGCCCACGCACAGGCGCGGGTGTACGTGCCAGGCATCCCCTACGTCGGCGGCGAGGTCGACTTCGGCGTGGTCAGCTACGGCCTCGACCCTCGCGAGCTCTGCAAGGCGCTCGAGAACGAGTGTGAGTCGCAGGGCATCGTCAACGACTGGCTCCTCTCCACCCGCGCGGTAGGCATCGTTCGTTACCCGTTCGAAGCGGGCGCCAACGCCTTCGGGGTCGGCGCGCGCATCGGCTGGGGCATCAGCGACGTGCAGACGTTCTCGGTCAAGGGCGGCCAGGAAATCCAGCTCGACCAGCTCAACCTCAACTCGTTCGTGGTGGGCGCCGAGGCCAACGCCGAGATCGGCGAACAGATGTTCGCGGTGGTGGCGTTCTCGGAGCACCTCGCGGGCGGCACGGTGCCGTGGAACCACGAGCTCGACGCCGAGTTCGGCTACGCCTTCCTGCCCAACGTCTACGCGAGCCTCGCGTACGAGCTGTCGATGCGCGACATCAGCATCGAGAACACCGACGGCAAGCAGGTCGGGCAGCTCATCGACTCCACGCACGGCGGCGTGCTCTCCATCGGCTTCCAGCTCTGACCTGGGGCACCGGCGGGGCGGTGCGCCAGGCCCGTCCCGAAGCGCGGTGAGGCAGGCGCGCACCGCGGCGTGGTGCGCGCGCTTGCCTCAGCGGAGGACGTTGCGCTTCTGCAGCCAGCCCTCGACGACCGGCAGGCAGCCGTCGCAACGGAGCTTCACGCGGTCTTCGCCCTCCATCAGCACGGTGACCGCCACGCCCTGCTCGACGACCTGGAGGGGTGTTCCGTCGTCGCCAACGAGCGTGAGCGGCCGCCCCACGGTGCGCCCCTTCCACGGAGCGACCGCGACGGCGACGGGCGGCGCGGGCTCCTCGACCTCGTCGGCCGCTTCACCATCCGCGGAGGCGGCGGCTTCGTCCCCAGCGGCCTCGGCGGCGGGATCGGCGGCCGCCGGCGCTTCGTCCGCGGCGCCCTCCCCGTCGGGCGTGGCCTCGGCGGCCGACGGGGGCTGGATCTCTCCGGCGGTGCCCTCGAGCACGTCGCTCGCTTCGACCTGCGCGGCGGGAGGCGGGGTGTAGCTTTCCGGCTGCCAGCAGCCGAGCCAGACGACGAGCATGGCGCAAGCTACCCGACCAGACGCGCACCGTCGCCCCCGCACCGCGCCGCGCCGACACCCCGCCGCTCGAAGCGGCCCGTCGCGGCGCGGCGCCCAACCGGGATATTCTGTGCGGATGTTGAAGCCTGACGCCCGAATCGCGGTCGTGTCCCCGTCCGGAATCTCCGACCCTGAGCGCCTGGAGGCCGGCCTGCAGGTGCTCCGCGACTGGGGCTACGCGCCGGAGCTCCTCCCCCACGCGACCGACCGCCACCGCTACCTCGCGGGCGACGACGACGTGCGCCTGGCGGATCTGATGGAGGCGTTCTCCGGTCGGTGGGACGCGGTGTGGATGGCGCGCGGCGGGTTCGGGCTCGGCCGACTCCTCGCGCACGTGAAGATCAAGCGGCTCGCCCCCGTGCCGTTCTTCGGTTTCTCGGACGGCACGGCCCTGCTCAACGCGCTCGCGCGGCGGAAGCGCCTCGCCGTCCACGCACCGGTGCTCAACGCGCTGGCCGCGCACAACGACGAGGCCAGCCGGCGCCACCTTCGGGCGCTGTTGGCCACCGGCGCGGAGAGCCTCCACCTCGGCACCTCCGTACACCCGGGCCGTGCCACCGGGCGGCTGATGGGCGGGAACCTGTGCGTGCTCGCGAGCCTGTGCGGCACCCGCCACCAGCTCGACGCCGACGGCGCGATCGTGCTGTTGGAGGAGGTGGGCGAGGCCCCCTACAAGGTCGATCGACTCTTGACGCAGTGCATCGAGAGCGGCGCGTTCGACGGCGCGGTCGGCTTCGTGATCGGCGACCTGTTGGACTGCAAGGCCAACGGCGCGGACTACGAAGCGCTCGACGTGATCCGCGACCGGCTCGCGCCGCTCCGTGTCCCCGTCCTCTCCGGGCTGGCCATCGGCCACGGCCGCACCCACCTCGCGGTGCCCCTGGGGGTCAAGGCCACGCTCGACGGCGACACCCTGCGCGTAGGCGCGGTCCAGCGGTGACGGGGCTCGACGCCGCGCTCCGCGCGGCGGAAGGCACGGTGGCGCCGTCCATCTCCGCGTGCGTCCTGCACGATGGCGTCGAGGTCTTCGCGCACCACGCCGACCGCATCTACGACCTCGCGTCGTTGACCAAGGTGCTGTGCACCACCGAGCTCACGCTGCGCGCGGTGCACCGCGGGGCGCTCCGTCTGGACGAGGGCCACCCCCTGTGGCACGGCGGCGTCACCACCCGGATGCTCCTGCAGCACTGCGCGGGGTGCTTGTGGTGGAAGGAGCTGTGGCGCGCGGGAGATCGGGCGGCCATCCTGCGCGCCGCGCTGGAAGAGCCGCTGGTCACCCCGCCGGGCACTGCGCACACGTACACGGACCTCGGGTTCCTCAGCCTCGGCGCCGCCCTCGAGGACCTCGGCGGCGCCCGCCTCGACACGTTGTTCCGCGCCGAGGCGCCCGACGCGGCCGCGCGCCTGAGCTGGGGCCACCCGGACGCCGTCGCCACCGAGGGTGGCCTGCAGGGCGTGGTCCACGACGACAACGCACGCGCGATGGGCGGGGTGGCCGCACACGCCGGGCTCTTCGGCGACGCACGCGCCGTCGCGGCGGTGGCCCACCGCTGGCTCGCGGGCGCGGTGCCCCTCGCTGAGCGTGCGTTCCACGAACGAGGGCTCGGCAGCCACGCGCTGGGCTGGGACACGCCCTCCGGCGACGTTTCGTCGGCCGGTCCACGGCCGCCGGCCGACGCCGTCGGCCACACCGGCTTCACCGGCACCAGCGTGTGGGTGTCCCCCTCCCGCCGGCTGGTCGCGGTGCTCCTCACCAACCGCGTCGCGTACGGACGCGACCCGGCGCGGATCCGGGCGCTGCGCCACGGGTGGCACCAGGCCGTCTGGGACGTGCGGCCCGAGCGGTAGGGCCCGCGCCGTGCGTCGCGCACGGTTATGCGCCGCCGATGTCGCAGGACCCGACCCCACCGCGCTGGTTCGAGACCATCCCCGCTCCGCTCCAGGCCGAGCCGCGCACGCAGCCCGCGAAGAAGGACCTGTGGGTCCGCTGCCCGGGGTGCGAGACCATCCTGTTCCGCCAAGCGCTCGCCGAGCTGATGGGTGTGTGCCCGCACTGCGGCCACCACCACCGGTGGGACAGCCTCGCGCGGCTCGAAGCGCTGTGCGACGAAGGCAGCTTCGTGCGGCACGACCGCTACGTGGCCCCGGTCGACGCGCTCGGCTTCTCGGACGGTCGCCGCTACGACGAGCGCCTGCGCTCGACCCAGCGCGCACAAGGCGAGCTGGACGCGTACGTTGCCGGGTCGGCCACCGTCCACGGCGTAGCGGTCGAGATCGGAACGTTCAACTTCCGCTTCATGGGCGGCAGCATGGGGTCGGTGGTCGGCGAGCTGGTCGCACGACAGTTCGAGCGGGCTGCGGCCCTGCGGCGTCCGGCCATCGTCATCTCGGCGTCGGGTGGTGCGCGGATGCAGGAGGGCATCCTCTCGCTCATGCAGATGGCGAAGACCTGCGCCGCCCTCGCCCGCCTCCGCGACGAGGCGAAGATGCCGTACATCTCGGTGCGCACCGACCCGACGACCGGCGGAGTGGCCGCCAGCTTCGCCATGCTCGGCGACGTGATCGTGGCCGAGCCGCACGCGCTCGTCGGCTTCGCGGGGCCGCGCGTCATCCGGGAGACCATCCGGCAGGAGCTCCCCGAGGGGTTCCAGACCAGCGAGTACCTGCTCGAGCACGGCATGGTCGACCTCATCGTCAAGCGCGCCGAGCTCAAGGACACGCTGGCGCGCCTCTGCCGCCACCTCACCCCGCGCGCATGATCTCCCACCCGGTGCTCGACCGGCTGGCCGGGGCGGGCATCCGCCTGGGGCTCGGCCGGATGCGGGACTTCCTGGGCAGCCTCGACCACCCGGAGCGCCGCTACCCGGTGCTCCACGTGGGCGGCACCAACGGCAAGGGCAGCGTCTCGCGGATGCTCGGCCGCATGCTCGGCGCGGCGGGGCTGCGCGTGGGGGTGCACACCTCGCCGCACCTGCAGCACGTCAACGAACGGTTCCTGGTCGACGACGTGCCGCTCGACGACGCCCGTCTCGAGGCCCTCATCGCCCGGATGGACCAGGCCCGGGGGGCGTGGGCGCGCGCGGCGCTCCCGCCCGACGAAGCGTGGCCGCTCACCTACTTCGAGTTCACGGTGGCGTGCGCGTTCCAGGCGTTCGCCGACGCGGCGGTCGACGCCGCCGTGGTCGAGGTCGGCATGGGCGGGCGGCTCGACGCGACCAACGTCGTCACGCCTCGGGTCTGCGCCATCGTGACGGTGGGCCTGGACCATTGCGACGAGCTCGGCCGCGATCACGCGGCCATCGCCGGCGAGAAGGCCGGCATCATCAAGCCGGGCGTGCCGGTGGTCGTGGGCCCGCTGCCCGCCCCCGCGCTCGGGGTCATCCGCTCCGTCGCCGCCGCGCAAGGTGCGCCGCTGCACGTGTGGGGACACGACTTCGACGCCCACGGGACGGCCGAGGAGTTCCGCTACGTCGGCGGGCGCACGCTGTCCGGGCTGTCCACCTCGCTCCTGGGCGACCACCAGGTGGTCAACGCCGCGGTGGCCCTGCGCATGCTCGAGGTGGCGGGCCTCCCGGTCGACGAGGGGCACCTGCGGGCCGGCCTCGCCCACACGCGCCACGCCGGGCGCCTGGAGTGGCTCGCGCCCGACCTGCTCGTCGACGGCGCCCACAACCCCGACGGCGCGACCACCCTGGCGAGCTACCTCGCCCGCCTCCCGCACGACCGGCGGCGCACCCTCCTGCTCGGCGGCGGGGGCGACAAGGACATGCGGAGCGTCGCCGCCACCCTCGCCCCGGTGGTCGACCGCATCTGCACCACCGCGGGCAGCCACCCCCGCGCCCGCACCCCGTTCGACGTCGCCCGGGAGTGCGAAGGGCTCACCGTTCCGGTCACCCCGGCCGGCCCCCTGGACGATGCGCTGGCGGCGTGCCGCAACGGCACCGACCTGGTCGTCGTCGCCGGCTCGTTGTACCTGGTCGGCGAGCTGCGCGAGCGCCTGGGCATCGGAGCGACGTGAGCACCCCCGCCGAGGCGGGCGCCGGCGCGGCCGAGGTGGCCGCGGCCGAGGTGCCCGCGGCGGTCGAGCAGGTCACCGTGCGCGCCACCCGGTTGACCTGGGTGGGGGGGCGCCTCGAGGCCGAAGGCGACGTCGTCGTCGACGTGGGTGATCAGCGCCTCCGGGCGGCGAAGGCGTCGGGCACCGCCGACGAGCTCGAGATCGAAGACGGGGTGTGGAGTCGACCCGAGGGGGAGCTCCGCTTCGCGCGCGCACGGATCGTCCTGCGGGCGCGGTCGGGGGTCGTGGCCGACGCCCACGCCGAGGTCGGCGGCGCGACGCTCGACGCCGCGCGCCTGGAGGTGGAGGCGGACGGCGATCTCCGCGGCACCGACGCGCGCTTGACCCCGTGCCGCTGCGAAGACGGCGCCCCCCCGGCGCTCAGCTTCCGCGCCCGGGACATCGAGCTCCTCGACGCCGACGTGGCCGTGATCCACGGCGGCTCCGTGCGCATCTTCGACGTGCCGGTCCTGCCCGTGCCGTGGTGGCGCGAGCCGCTCGACCCGCGCCGCTTCCGCATGCTCTTTCCGGAGCTCGGGTACGGCACCCCGGGCTGGAACGCCCGCTGGCGGGCCCAGGTGGGCGTCGCGGACGAGCGCCTCCGGTTCGGCCCCGCGTGGCGCGAGGACCGCGGGTTCCGCGCCGAGCTCGAGGCCCGCGGCCCGGTGGAGGCCGACGCTGCGCTCGCCTGGGACGAGCCGACCGCGCAGGTCCGCGGCGCCGCGGCGACCTCGGGCGGATTTGCGCCAGGCGCCGCACGGGTCGCGTGGGACGTCACGGTGCAGAGCGACAGCGCCTACGCCGCCGACTACGGCCCGGCCTTCGTGGACCGCGGCGTCGGGTGGCACCAGTCGCGCGCGCTGGCGGCGTACGGCCCGGTCCGCGCGCTCGGCTGGCTCCCCGACGACGGCAGTGCGGGCACGCTCGCCGCGCTACGCGTGCGCCCCGAGCTGCGGGGCGACGGGTGGGTCGTGGCCCCGGTGGCCGGCCTCGCGGTCGACGGCGCGGTGCCCACCTCGTTCGCCGGCGCCGAGACGGTGGCGCGAATGCGTCCCGAACTTCAGCGAAGGCCGAGATCCCGCCGTCGTTCACGCCCTGATTGAGGCGGTG
>SXOM01000647.1 GCA_005776735.1 Pseudomonadota bacterium | reverse complement strand
GTAGGGCGGCGCGCCGCGACCGGCCGCGTCGAGCGGCCGACCCGTGCGCGCACCGCGCGCGTCCGGGGCGCGCGCCCGCCCCGTTCGAGGCCCGGACGGTCTCGGCGCGCCCCCCTTCCCCTACTCCTCGAACCGGTAGCCGGTGCCGTGGACGGTGAGAATGTGCCTCGGGTCGGCCGGGACATCCTCGATCTTCTTGCGGAGCTTCAGAATCTGGTTGTCGACGGTGCGGGTGGCCATCGTCGGCGAGTAGCCCCACACGTTCTGCAGGAGGTCCTCGCGCGAGACATCCTTGCCCTTGTGCGCGATGAGGTACTGGAGAACGCCAGCTTCGTGCGTGGTCATCCGGTGCTCGACGCCGTCGCGCGTGAGGATGCGCCGGCGCAGGTCGACGAGGTTCTGGCCGAAGCGGAACGTGTCCGCCGTGCGGGGCGCCTCGGGCCGGGCGCGGAGCCGGGCCCGGACGCGCGCGATGAGCTCGCGCACGGAGAACGGCTTGCTCACGTAGTCGTCGGCCCCGAGCTCGAGGCCGAGCACCCGGTCGAGCTCGGCCGACTTCGCCGTGAGCAGGATGATCGGCACCTCGAAGTGCTCGGTCTTGACCTTGCGCAGGACCGAGAGGCCGTCCATCCCCGGCAACATCACGTCGAGCACGATGCAGTCGGGGAGATCGTCCTCGATCGCCTCGAGCGCCTTCTCGCCGGTGTCGCAGTGGGTGACCTGGAAACGTTCGTGCTCCAAGGCGGAGACCAGGCCCATGGCCAGCGTCTCGTCGTCCTCGACCACCAGGATGCTTGCACCGGAAGATTCCATCAGCTTTTTCCTTTGATTCTCAGGATGAACCGCGCGCCGCCCGCCACGCCGTCGAGACACTCGACCCGCCCGCCGTGCAGCCGCGCAGTCTCCGCGACGAAGCTCAGACCTAACCCATGCCCCCCGGCCTTGCCCCGCCCCGCCCCTTCCACGCGACGGAACCGGTCAAAAATCGACCGGCGCTGGCCGACGGGGACACCGAGACCGTCGTCCTCGACCTCGAAGGTGAGCACGCGGCCCTGGCGGCGGGCGCGCAGCCAGACGTGACCGCCGGTGTCGGCCTTGCGGTACTTGAAGGCGTTGTCGAGCAGGTTGGTCAGCGCGTCGCGCAAGAGCACCGGCATCACCCGCATCGTGCCGATGCGCTCGGCCTCGACCGTGAGCGTGGCCCCGACGGCCTGCATCCGGGGCTGCCAGCTCGCGGCCAGCTCGGCGAGCATCGCGTCGACGTCGGTGTCGACGGGAACGTCGTCCTCGGGGCGCGTGGCGGCCCGGATCACCTCGTTGACGCGCGCGGTCAGCCGCTCGGCCTCCTGCACGATGCGCCGGGCGAACGCTTCGCGCTGCGCGTCGTCGCGGAAGGCCCCGATCTCCAGGTTCTCGGCCATCAGCCGGATACCGGCCAGCGGCGTCTTGAGCTCGTGCGACACCCGCGCCACGAAGTCGCGCTGGCGTTCGAGGAGCAGCTCCTGCTGGCGATCGGCGCGGATGAGCGCCCACAACGCGAAGAGGCCGATCGCGATGGCCGCCGCGAACGGCCCGAAACGACGCACCACCACGCCGGGGCTCGCCCCGCCCGTGGAGATCGCCGACTTCCCGAGCACCAGGTGCAGGTGTGGGAAGAGGTGCGGGAACGGGACCTCGAGGAACGCTTCGTCGGAGGTGCCGCGCAAGACCCGACCGTTGGCGTCGCGAATGGAGAGGAAGCGGGCGTCGCCTTCGGCGAGCACCGAGCGGATGAGCTCGGCCTGGTCGACCTGCACGGCCCCGTACAGCTCGCCCATGCCCAGGCGCGAGACGTACAACAACCACGGCGGGTCGTCCAACGGGTCGACGATGACGCGCGGGTGGTCGGACGGGCCCGGCGTCGACGGCCCCGCCACCGAGACGCCCTCGAGCTCCTCCCACAAGGCGAGCCGGCGCCGGGCGCGCCGCAACATCTCGTCGACCTCGTCGGGCAGGCCCTCCCCGGGGAGGCCGTACGCACGCAGGTCCTGGGGGATCGGGAACTCGGTCAGGTCGATCGTCCGCTCGAGCTCGGGGCCGTCGAGGCGGGCGATCTCCTTGGCGAGGTCGATGGTCCAGTTCTGCGAGATCTCGGACCGCCCCGCCTGGAATCGCTCCCGCGCCGCCAAGAGCTGCACGCCGGCGAGGAGCCGGACGTCGAGCCCGCGAACCCGCCCCTGCCCCACGGCGTACAGCCGCGAGCGGCGGAGATGCTCGGTGGCGACCGCCGCGTGCTCGGCGTCGAGCAGCAGCTCCAGCGACTCGGTGAGCGCGAAGAGCGCGAGCTGCGGGTCGGGCGCGTCGTAGCAGCGGGCGTAGGCCTCGGCGGTGGCGACGGGGTCGCCGACGGCCTCGGCCGGCACCTGCATGCACGGCTCGGCGCGGAGCGCGGCGACGTCGACCTCGATCGCGGGCGTGGGGTAGACCAGCTCGTCGCGGTCCCACATGTACAGGGCGTCGACGCGAGGATCGGCACGCCAGCGGGTCTCGAGCGCCGCGAGGTCTTCGGCGCGCCCCATGTCGTCCAACAGCGGCCGGAACAGCTCGCCGAGCACCCGCGACTCGGTGAGCTTCACGAACTCGGTGAGCCGCGCTTCGATGTCGGCCCGGCGCTGCGCCTGGAAGCTCTCCTCGAACGACCGCGCCTCGCCGACAGCGACCGCGGTGATGAGCAACAGGACCGTGCTGATGCCGACGTACACCGCGGGGCGGACGAACCGTCGGACGCGCGGCGGTGGCGCTACTGGAGGCACGTTCCCCCTCGGTCCGACAGCGCCGCGCCGAGGCGCTCCCACGGGTGCGTGGTGTCGCCGAACAGGCCCTCCCCCATGGCGACCCCCGCCTCGAGTGTGCATCCGCGCGCCGCGTGGCCCGACGCCACGCACCAGGCCGGCCCGGCGGCGCGCAGGTTCCCCTTCTTCCAGGTGACCTTCACCTCGTCGCACTCCGGTCCGGCGGCGCGGTACAACCAGGTGAGCACCTTGCGGCGCGGCTTCTCGTCGACGGGGAGCGACCTGAGGCGCAGATCGGCGAAGTAGAAGTAGGGGCCCACGTCGTAGCGCTGTCCCGCGACCACCACACACTCTTCGAGCAGCTCCGGCCCGTTCACCGGGGCAAAGCCCACCCACGCCTCCGCTTCGCGACACCGGGCGATGGCGGCGTCGCCCTGGCCCCGGGCCTCCGCGTTGCCCGTGTCAATATAACGAGCCTGCAACGCCGATCTGGCGCGCACCTCCTGCCACGCGCCTTCGACGCGCAACCACGTCCACTCCGGCGTCGTGGGCACGCGGGCGAAGAAGTCCTCGGCCGCGTCGAGCGCCAACTCGCAGTCCGAGACGCTCGGCCCCGCGGTGTCGCGCCGCCGGCACGCGCCCGCGTACAACGTCGCGCGCGCCAAGGAAGTCTCCACCTCGGCGCGACACGTCGGATCGTTCACCGCCCGGCTGGCGGAGTCGAAGTCGGTGGGCGAGAACGCATCATCGAAGTGCCACTTCTGCGCCCAGACCAGCGTGAGGGCGTTCAACGCGCAGGTGCGGGCGGTCTTCTGGTCCTCCATCAGGGCGGCCGCGCGCCGTGCGAGGCCGTCGCGGACCGAGCTCCCGTTTCGGTCGGGGTCGGTCTTGTGGATCTTGATGTCCGCCAGGAGGCGCTCGGCCTCCTGGTCGGCGTGGTAGCGCGCGAACTGCTGGAGCCCGAAGAGCCCGCCGCACAACAGGAGCGCCCCGCCGAACGAGGCGGCGACCGCCCCCTTCCCGGCGAGCTCGATGAGGCCGAGGCAACCCGTGGCCGAGCGCCGGGGCGCGGGCACCGGCGGCGCGGGCACCGGCGGCGCGGGCACGCGCGCTTCGCGCGGGAGCGGGCGGGGGTCGGGG
>SXOM01000646.1 GCA_005776735.1 Pseudomonadota bacterium | reverse complement strand
GCCGCCATCGTCGACGAGGTGACCGTCACGTCGCACGGAGGCCCCGCGTACGCCTTGACGTGCAACATCACCGTGAACTCGCCCGACTCGAACGTGAAGTCGTCGTCCATCGTCACCTCGGCCGACGCACCCCGCGTGAACCGCAGCACGCTGTCGCCGCCGCCCATCGTCGCCAGCGCCGCGCCCGCCCCGAGCGTGAACTCCGTCGAGAAGATCGGCCCGAACGACGTCGTGTAGCTCCGGTGCGCCAACACCGAGTCGTCGCAGTCCTGGTCCACCTCGTCGGCGGGATCTTCCGCCGCGCTTGGATGGACCGTGGCGTCCCCGTCGTCACAGTCCGCCGGCGTTGCCGTCGTGTCCCACCCGTCGCCGTCAGCGTCCGCGGCGGCGGCGGACCCCGGAACCCTCACGCCGAACGCAAGAACGGCAGGAAGGAGGAAGGAGGACGGAAACGCGCATAACATCACCCCACAACCAACCGCACCGTATCCCGACGATCGGCGAGCGCCACCACGCTGCGAAACTTCTGCACTCGCCGCGCCCCGTCCGCCACGTAGAACACACTGGGCGACAGGGGGTCGGCCTCGATGTCCCGCACGTCGCCGCAGGCCGGACGCGGCGTGGCGCCCGCGGCGCTCCGCTCGCACCGCTACCCGAGCATCAGCCGCACGCGCACCAGCGCCTTGACGTTGGCGCAGTTGCTGCCCGCCGGCTGCAACACGCGGAACGGGCCGCCCTGGTCGGCAGGGAGCGCGCCACCGTCGAGGCTGTGGACGAGCACCGCGTCGCCCAGCCCCGCCACCGGCGCCGGCGCCGACGCAAACCCGTCGGCGGCCACCAGGAGGTAGCGCTCGCCAGCGCCGCCGATGGCGAGCACCTCGCGCAGGAGCACGCCCACCCCGCGGCGCCCGGGTACGAGCGCACCGACGTCGGCCACCTGACCCGGAAGGGACATCAGGGCGCCGCGGCTGAGCGGGATGTCGAGCCCATCGGCCGCGACCAGGGTGATCGCGCTCCGGTCGAGGGTCTCGGGGTCGCGGTCCGCCAGGCAGGCGCCGCGCAGGCCGGCCTCGAACGTGTCGAGGTCGACCCCGTCGCGTACGATCACGTCCGCCCGCGAATCGCGGCGGTACGCGGTACTCGCAGGGTGGACCACGCCGCCCGCCACGTCGAGCCGGTACCAGCCGAGCTCGGTGCGGAACACCCCCTTGAAGCGCTCCACCGGCGCCCCGGCCAAGAGCTCCCGCAGCGCATCCCACGAGAAGACCACCTGGGGCGGAAAAACCCACGAGCGCGCGGCATAGCCCGCGGTGGAGTCGGCGCGGGGGGCGGCCCGGTCGTGCGCGTGGTCGTGGTCGTGGTGGTGCGCGTGCCCGTCGGCCCGCGGACCGGCGCCGGCAGGCCACGACCACGCCTCCGGCGGGAGGCGACCGCGGGAGGTCTTCGCCGCCCAAAGCGGCGGGGGCCACATCCGCGCCACCAGCGCGTCGAACGCCGCGAGCTGGTCGACGTCGGCCAGATCGCAGCGGTTGGCCACGAGGACGTCGGCGCCGTCGAGCTGCTCGGCCCACAGCGCCGGGTCGGGCGGCGGCCGCGTGGGGTCGACGAGCACCACGGTGGGGCCGAGCTCGATGCGGCCCCGCAGGTCGCCCCGCGCCAGCATGTCGACGATGTCGCGCGGCCGACCGAGCCCCGACGGCTCGACGAAGACGCGGTCGGGCTTCAGCTCGTCGAGGATCGCCCGGAGCGCCGGGACGAGCCCCTCGGGCGCGGTGCAGCACACACACCCGCCGGGGATGTTGGTGACCTGGACCTGGCCGCCCAGGAGCGTGGCGTCGATGCTCGCTTCGCCGAAGTCGTTGACCAGGACGGCGCAGCGTTCGTGACCCTCGCGCCGCGCCAGCTCGACCTGGAGCGCGGTGGTCTTCCCGGTGCCCAGGAAGCCGCCGACGACGTGGACGGGGGTCGGGCCGGCCACGGCTACTGCGGCTTGATGGCGCCGACCTCGGCGTGGCAACTGCCGCACGCGCCCACCACCTGCCCGAAGGTCTCGCCGCGGGACGTGCGGTCCGTCGCGGCCTTGCCGGCGGTGGCCTGCTCCTTCAGCGTGCCGATGGCGGCGGTCGCCGCGGGCCCCGGCGCGCCCACCCAGTACCCGGCGCCGTCGGGGGGCAGCCCCGCCAGGCCGCCGACGCCCGCGGCCCACGCGGTGTCGGAGTTGGCCACGAGGCCCGTCCACATCGTGGACACCGCCCAGTTGGCGAGCTTGCCGTGGCCGTTGCCGTCGGTCGGCTGCGACGCGGTGACCGGCGAGAGGGAGGCCTTCAGCGTCTGGTGGCAACCCGCGCAGGCAGCGCCTTCGCGGCCCACGGCGAGGCCGTACTCGCGCACCGAGCGGCCCTGGTGCCCGGCGCGGGCGGCGGCACGAAGCGCCTCGAGCCACGGCGCGCCGGCGGCGATGCTGGTGCCCGGGTCGGCGTTGTTGGCCATCCACTCGAGCTCTTCCCGCGCTTCGGCGAGGTCGCCCCGGATCACCGCGTCGCGCGTGGCGATGGCGCTCGCCAGGTTCTCCGACATGTGCAGGCGCACGACCTCGCCCATGGTCGGCCCCGGCGGCGGCGGCGGCGCAGCGGCCGGCTTGGCATGGGCGACGGGGATGGGGGCGCACGCGAGAAGAACCAGCAACATCCGCACTCCGACGATGGCGGCGCCAACTAACCGGAAACGGGGTGAACCGCCCGCCACGCGCCGCGCACCGGCCTCAGACTCCGCCCCGGCCGGTCGCGGCGCGGCGCCCACCCGCCCCACTACCCCGGGACCGCCCCCGCCTCGACCCACGCCAGCACCCGGTCGACGTCGGCCCAGCGGGTGAGCTTGCCGTCGGCGCCCAGGAGCGTGATGACCAGCCGGTGGCCGCTTTCGGTCTGGACCATCGTGCTGAACCCGTAGCGGGCGGTGTCGGTGTACCCGGTCTTGGCGGCGAACACCTCCAGGTCGGAGCGCTCGGCCAGGCGGTCGGTGCTCGGCAGGCGCCGCACCCAGGCCTTGTTCGTGCGCCACAGGTCCCAGTGCGGGGCGCTCGCCGGCGCCTGCAAGAGCGGGTGGGCGCCGACCGCGAGCGTGGCCTTGGCGAGGTCGCGCGCGGTCGACAGGTTCTCGTCTTCGAGGCCTGACGGGTCGACCCACGACGAGCGGGTCATGCCGAGCTCGATGCTCACGCGGTTCATGCGGCCGACGAACTCGTCCAGGTGCATGTCGGCGGCGGCGGCCATCGCCATCGCCGCGCGGTTGTCGCTCGCGACCAGCGCGGCGCCGAGCACGTCCCAACCGGTCGTGCAGTCGCCCGTGGACAAGCGGCTGGTGGCGCCCGAACGGGTCGGGTACTGCTCGGGCCCGATGCAGAACTCGCGCTCCAGGTCGGGGGTCGCGCTCGCCAACGCCAACGCCGACACGAGCTTGGTGATGCTCGCCACGGGGCGCGGCGCGTCGGCGTTCTTCTCGAACAAGACGCGCCCCGCGTCGACGTCGAACACGAACACGCTGCGGCTCCGGACCGACGGCCCGCGGCGCGGCCCCTCCTCGTCCATCGCCCCGATCGACAAGATGTCCGCCGACTCGGGGTACCACTGCGGCGGCAACCACTCCACCGGCGGGACCGTCGCCAGCTCGACCTCGGCCTGGCCCGGGGTGCGGTAGCCGGCCGCCGGGCCCACCGCCCCGGCGGGCGGCACCGGCTCGAACGACCGCTGGAACTCGGCCGGCGCCGGCGGTTCGACCAGGAGCCCCGTGTCGCCGGGGCTCACCGCCTTCGCGCCCAACAGCGGCGTCACGACCCACACCGCGAGCAGGGCGATCCCGCCCGTCCACGCCGTCGCCATGCCGCGCACCACCCACTTCATCGCCGCCCCTGCCGAACCTACAGTAGATCAGGTTTCGCTTGACGCGTCAAGTCCCCTCGACGAAGACCGGCGCGGGGGCGGGCTGGGCTCGCCGGTGGTGCAGGTCGAAGACCGACCCCTGCACCAGCACGTGCAGGCGCACCCCGATCATCTCCACCGGGCGCCCCTCGTTGGTGGTCGCCATCGAGCTGTGTTCGATGGCCGCGGCGTCGACGATCGTGATGCCCCCGCTGCCGACCACCTCGAAGACGTCGTCCGGACGGATGAACGCGGCGGTGTCCTCGTCCAGGCCCATGCCGATGGCGAACGGATTGTAGGCCAGCGCGCTCAAGAGCCGCCCCATCCGGTCGCGCTGGCGGAAGTGCTGGTCGATCACCAGGCGGTTGGTGAGCCCCAAGCCCGCAGCGAGCGTGCACTGCCCGGCCACCGGCGTGCCGCCCTCCTTGCCGAAGGCGATCATGTGCTCGCTCAAGAACGCCGCCCCGGCGCTGGTGCCCGCGACGTGCACCCCGTCGGCGTTCATGCGGCGCAGGCGCCGCGCGACCGGCGTGCCCCCGAGGATCGTGGACAGGCGGAGCTGATCCCCACCGGTCAGGAACACGCCGGTCGCCCCGTCGAGCACCGCCTCGGCGGCGTGGGCCTCCTGGCGCGACCGCGGGTTGCAGATCGCGACCTCGCCGACGCCCAGGTCGGTGAACAGGGCGCGGTAGCGGTCGGGTGTCTCCGGGTCCAGCGACGCGGTGGGCACCACGACGATCCGCCCCGCCTTGCCGCCGCACAGCTCGGTGAAGCGGCGGAGGATCCCGCGGACGGAGAGCTTGTCCTCTGCGCCGCCGATGGGGATGATGTAGCCGCGGAGATCGGGGTGTTCGGGACGGGCCGGCATGCCGCGGCGCCTTATCCGCCGGGCGCCCCGCCCGCCGGTCAGCGTTCGAACACCCCGTGGCGCAGTGGGGCCCCGTCGCGCACCATCCACACCCCGCCGGCCACCACGTCCCGCACCGCCAGGCCCGCGTCGAGCCGGACGAGGTCGGCGTCTGCACCCACCTCGATCCTGCCTTTCCGCCCCAGGCGGAGCTGCGCGGCGGGGTTGCGTGTGACCGTGGCCACGGCGAATTCGAGCGGCACGCCGAGCGCCACCGCCTCGCCCACGGCCCGCAGCAGGCTCCGCGAGGCCCCGACGTCCATGTGCACGAGCACCCCGTCGGCGTCGAACGTCGGCAGGCACCCGCCGCCGTCGCTGGACAGGGTCAGCCGGGCCGGGTCCAGGCCCTCGGCGTACCACTCCGCCAACGCCTGCCCGCCACTCGGCGCGTCGCCGTCGGCCTCGAAGGCGGTCACGTCGATGGTGACGCCGCGGGTGGACAACGTCTTGGCCTCCTCCCAAAGCCGGCGGTTGCGGTTGCAGTGGGTCGGGTGGAAGACCCGCGCGGGGAGCTCGGTACGGTCGAGCAGCGCGCGCACCAGCTCGAGCCCCCGGGGCCCGTCGCCGAGGTGCAGGTGCAGGCACCCCGCCTTGCCGGTCATCATCCCCGCCACGTGCACGTCGGCGGCCAGGCGCGCCAGCTCGTCGAAGGTCGGCTGCGAGCTGCGGTGGTCGGAGATCGCCGTCTCGCCCACGGCGACGATCCGGTCGACGTGCACGAGGTCGTCGCGCACCGAGCCGGTGAGCGTACGCGGCGGAACCGGGTACCCGCCGGTGTAGCAGAGCGCGGTGAGGCCGAGCGCGTCGAGGCCCCGCGCCGCGGCGAGCAGCTCCTCCACGCTGCGGGTGGTCGTGTCGGTGCCCAACAGGCCCACGACGGTGGTGACCCCGGCGAGGGTCAACTCGGTGAGCTGCACCGCGGGGACCCGGGTGTGGGCGCCCCCCTCGCCGCCGCCGCCCGCGAGGTGGGTGTGGGCGTCGATCAAGCCGGGGATCAACCAGCCGCCGTCCCCGTCCACCACCTCGACCGGCCACCCGGGGGCAGGCGCCGCCACCTCGCCCACCGCGACGATGCGCCCGCCGGCCACGAGCACCGAGGTGGGACCGAGCGGATCGGGCGCGAGCACCTGCACGTTCTGGAACAGGACCATGGGGGCGCGGTTATCCCGCCCGCATGCGCGTCGTGCTCGTCAACGCCTGGCCGCTGGGCCCCACGCCCGAGGCGCACCTGGCGCACGACGACCTGCGCCGGGAGCTCGCCCGCGCGCTGGTCCGCCGCGGCCTGCAGGTGCACGTGGTGCAGGAGCTCGCCACGGCCGGCCACCTCGACGACCACGGCGTCGCCTGGCACTTCGTGCCCCCGGGCGCCCCGCTCCGGCTCGCGCGCGCGGCGCTCACCACCGCCG
>SXOM01000101.1 GCA_005776735.1 Pseudomonadota bacterium | reverse complement strand
GGGCGGCGCCGCCGGGGCCGGTCCGCAGGGGCCGCCGCTCTCGGGGGCGCCTCCGGGGCCGCCGCTCTCGGGGGCGCCGCAGGGGCCCCCACCGGCGCGCTGATGGCGGCGCCTACTTGAGCGCGGCGACCACGACCTCGGCGATCTTCTGGTGGCCCTGCGCGGTGGGGTGCACCTCGTCGACGAACATCGCGCGGGTGTCGGTCCCGACGAACGCGGCCGGCGTGTCGGCCAGCGGCGCGCCGAGGTCGGCGGCCACCTCGCGCATGGTGGCGCGGTAGGCGTCGCGGAAGTCGCCCACCTTGCCGGAGGCGGGATCGCGGATGCTCGGGAGGATCAGGAACGCGGCCTGGGGGGCGGACGCGGCGAGGGCGCGCAGGTTGTCCTCGTACTGGCCGATCGGCACCCGGAAGCTCGGCGCGACCGGCATGCTCAGGCCCACCTTGACCTCCTCGGCGTGCGAACCCCACCGCACCGTGCGCACCCACTCGCGCAACAGCACGAACGCGAGGCTCTGGTCGAGGAGCGAGCGGCGGGCCCCCCCGAAGCGCACCGCGTCGCTGGAGTCGGCGCCCTGGGTGTCGCTCCACAAGGTGGCGATCACCAGCAGGTCGGGCTTGACGTCGGCGAGGCGCCCGCGCACCGCCTGGAGCGCCTGCCACGAGCTGTAGCCGGGGCAGCCGGCGTTGATCGCCTCGACCCCGAGCGCCGCGCCGACGCGCGAGACGAACGTGTCGCGGTCGGCGACGAAGACGCCGAAGACCGTGGAGTCGCCCACGAACATGATGCGCTTGCCGGTCCGCGGCTCGACGGGGGCCGCCCCGCGCAGCCCCAGGGCGTTGACGGTGGTGCCTCCCGGGATGCCGAAGGACTGCTGGGGGCCTTCCTTCGCGCGCCAGCCGGTGTCCGCGTCGCCGACCATGTTCGGCTCGCCCGCGACCTGCTCCCCCGGCTTGGCCATGCGCGAACGGTCGGGCGGCAACAGGCCCGGTCCGAAAGCGCGCGCGCCGCCCTCGGCGAGGCCGAGGACCAGGAGTACCACCACCACCGCGAATCCCACTCGTTTCACCGGCACCCCTGCGTTGGAGGGCTATTGCGGCCGGGGTTCGGCTTCCACCGGCGACACCAGCACCAGGGTGCGCCGCGCGTCGAGCGTGGGCCATTCGGCGAGGACCACGCGGCCCGTGAGGGTCGCGGCGAGCGAGCCTGCGTCGGCGCCGACGTGGGTCGGGCCGGCGGCGTCGACCGGGAAGACGACCCCGTGGTCGGGCGCCACCTCCAGCCCGGTGGCATCGGGCCGATCGTGCACGCGGCCACCCCGGCCGTCGACCAGGAGCAGCCCGCCTGCGAGGGGTGCGACCACGTCGACCGGCGCGTCGGGCAGGGCGGTGCGGGTCTCCTGGTACACCTGGGCGAGCAGCCGCCGCCGCCGCCACTCTTCGTCCTCCGGCTCGGGGAAGGGCCGCCAGAAGCGCCCCGTCCACGGGCTCTGCGGCGCCAGGCACAGCGGAATCGCGAGCCACGCGAACAGGCCGTAGCGCGCGGGAAGGTGGGCGAACGGGGCCACGAGCACCACCGTGCCGAGCACGAGCCCTGGAAGCAGGAAACGGGCCTGGGGCACGGCCGCCGTGAGCGCCGGGGCGGTCCCGGCGAGCACCGCCCCGACCGCGAGCCAGCCCACGGCCAGGTGCGGGCGGCTGCGGGCGTGCCGCAGGATCGCGACGATGCCGGCCAGCGCGCCCAGCGCGGCGACGACACGCAGCGGGGTGTCGGGGACGACGATGCGGTCGAGAACGGCCTCGCTCGCGGTGGGGGCCGCCATCGCGCGCCCGGCCTGGAGCGTGTGCCACAGCGTGAGCGGGTCCATCCGCTGGCCGAAGACGTAGCCGGCTTCGCCGGCGCTGTAGCCGTTGGTGCCGACCCGGCCGGTGGCCGCCAGGGCCATCATCTCGTCGAGTGACCACAGCCGGCGGGGAAACGCGGCGTATGCCACGGCGAGCGCCGCGAACGCGGCGCCGGTGGCTGCCGGCGCCCGCCACGCTTCGCGCAGGCCGCGGCGACGCACCCACGCGTGAACGGTGTGCACCCCGACGATGAGCCCGCCGAGGGCCAGGCCGATGCCGAGGCCCTTCTCGAGGACGGCGAGCGTGGCGGCCCACGCGAGCCCGCACCCCCCCCACCATGCCGTCCGGTCGGTGCGAACGGCCTCCATGACCGCGAGCGCCGCGACCGCGCTCGCGCACGCCCACAGCGCGTAGGGGCCGATGTTGCCGGCGCCGGCGCGCACCTCGGGGTGCCCGGCGGCCAAGGCGGCGGCCACACACGCGGCGGGCCACCCCACCAGCCGCGCGGCCAGCCAGAACGTGGCCCCGACGGCGGTGGCACCCGCGAGGATGCTCGCCGCGATCGCGCCGACGTGCGGCGGCACCGGCAGCACCGCCTGCGTCGCGAGCATCACCCACCCCGACAGCGGCCACCGGTTGTTGGGATAGCGCAGGTCGGTCTTGGTGGACATCGCCGTGGCGTACCACTGGTCCCAGTCGTGTCCGGTGGGGTCCCACGCCGGGAAGCGCTGGAGGCGGGCCCACAGGAACCAGCCCCCGGCGCACAGCGCCACGCCCGCGGCCATCGCGGGGATCCAGCGGGCGGCGCGTCCTTCTCCGGGGTCCATCCGGGCCGCAGTATCGTTGGGCGATGCGCCGGGCCCGTCCCGACGCGCGGTGGGGCGGGTGCGCATCGCGGCGCCGGGGGCGACGGGACCTCGCGGTGCGGAGCGCGGTTCGCCGCCGGTCAGCGCACGCCGGCGCGCTCGAGCTCCTTGGCTGCATAGGCACGGACCCGCGCTTCCAGCGCTTCGCTCTGGGCGGCGTCGCCGAGCGCGCCGTGGGCCGAGGGGGTCCCGATCCCCGCCAGGCTGTGCACGGCCTCCAGGCGCACCTCGATGGGCTGCTCGCCGTAGATGACCGCGGTCAGGCCGTCCTCTGCGGCAGCTTCGCCATGGAGCGCCATGGCGGCGACTTGCGCGGCCCGCTCGTCTTCGCCCTCGAGGACCTGCGCGAGGAGCTCGGTGTTCCCCGCGCCCTCGCTCGCGCCGAGCGCCGACAGCACCTCCTCGCACACACGCCGGGCGGCGCAGGAGGTGTACATCGCTTCGAGCGTCTCCACCCCTTCTCGGGACGGGTTCCGCGCGACTCCTTCGATGAGGAGGAGCTGCTCCCGCGCTCCGGCCGAGCGCCAGCGCTCGAGGAGGGCCGCCATCGAGCCTGGGTCGGCGGCGCCGATGCCCGCGACGATCCGGGCGGCCGCGGCGTCGCGTTCGGCCTTGAGCGCGGCGGTCCCGGCGGCATCGAGCCAGCCGCGCGGTTCGTAGAGGGTCGACCACTCGTGGAGCGCTTCCGCCAGGGCCGCGCCCTCCAGGCCCGCCTGCTGCGGGAGGGCCCCGCCTGGGCCCCCGAGGGGGTCGGAGTACCCACCACGTGGCGGAGCGGCGGACCCGGACGGGTTCGTCGACCACCACCCCACGATCACGAAGGCGGCGACCAGCCCGAAGGCGAGCACGACGGCACCGGTCCGGCCCTTCCCGCCGCCGGGTTCGGGGGCCGGCCCGGGCTCAGTCCTCATCGCAGGTGTCGTCATCGAGCTCGCAGTCTTCGCCGACCTCGTTGGCCCGCCAGTGCGTCCACGCCCGCGTGACCGTCACCCGCCGCCCGTTGACCTTCTTGGTCAGGGTCTGGCTGCGGCGCTCCACGTCGTAGCCGGTCCACTCCGCGCTGCCCTCCAGCACCGCCGCGGTCGAGGCGTCACCGAACTGCAGGTTCAGCGTGGCGCTCGGACAGCTCACGCTGGGCTCCGCCACGCCGGTGATGGGGACGATGGCTTCGAATCGTCCGCCCGCGTTGTACCAGACGCTGGTCCCCGTCCCGTCGTCCAGGGCCAGTTGGCTGTAGAGCAGGCCCGAGAGTCCGTCATCTGCGTCGGCGTCGGCGTACCAGGCGATGACGTTGCCGTCGCCGAGGCGGTCACCGGTGAAGTCGATGTCCACCACGCGCTTGCGTTCGCCGTCCTCATCCCGGTAGACCTCGTGGACGTCGTAGGTGGACACCAGCGCGTAGCCGTCGAGGCAGGTGTACACCGCCCCCTCCGGGGTCGTCTCCCCCTCGACGCAGGAGTCGTCCGCATCTTCGGTGACCGTCAGCAGCGGAACCCCGTCGATCGCGACGGTGAGGGGCAGCTCGGTCTTGCGGGTCCAGCGGAACCGGAGCCGCGTCTCGTCGGCGTGGATGAACCGGCTGACCAGGCGCCCGTAGTTGTCCTCCTCGTCGAGCGACGGGAAGGCAGGATCGCGGGTGGAGACGTACTTCTCGCTGTCCTTCCAACGGACGGAGGCACGCTCGTTGTTGCCGACCTTCCAGCCCCAGCGCTCGCGGTTGTCGACGGCGCTGCCTCCGTCGGCCACCTCGTAGGTCACCGCGTCGTTGCTGTAGGCGGCCACGCCCTCGATGGTGGCACCGATCTGGCCGTAGCCCGCGTCGCCGCTGCGCAGGTCGGGCGCGAGCAGGCCACCGTTGAGCTCGAGGGCGCCGTTGAACTGGGCGTAGACCCCCAGGCCGTCTTCGAAGTAGACGTGGCTCCGGCGCCCGTCGATGGTGAGCACCTCCTCCAAGCAGTCGGTGACGCCGTCGAGGTCGGCGTCCTCGTCCGCCGTCCCACAGCCGCAGTCGCCCGCCGCCGTCTTCGCCGGGTCGGTGTCGCAGGTCTCGTCGTCGTCGTCGGCCCCGTCGTCGTCGTCGTCGTCGTCGCAGCCGTCGCCAAACATGTCCCCGTCGGCGTTGTCCTGCTCGAGGTTGTCGACCTCGATGCAGTTGTCCACGTCGTCGTCCAGGCCATCCCCGTCCGAGTCGACCCGGAGCACATCTGCCGCGTCGAGGGGGTCGGTTTCGTAGATGTAGACCTCCGCGTAGTCGGACACCCCGTCGCCATCGGTGTCGGCGAGGCTGGCGTCGGTGCCGTACTCCGCTTCGAGGCCGGCATCGATGCCGTCGCCGTCGTCGTCGTCGCGCCGGTCGTCGACGCCGTTGCCGTCGAGGTCCTCGTAGAGGCTGCTGGCGGCGTCGAGCGCGTCGGTCCCGTCGGCGAGCTCGACCACGTCGCCCACGCCGTCGCCGTCGCTGTCGGCGCTGTCCGGGTCGGTGCCGAAGAGCAGCTCCTGGTCGTAGGCGAGGCCATCGCCGTCGGCGTCGGGGTCGGCGGAGTCGTCCGCGTCGAGGGGCCCGGTCCCCATCGCGACCTCGATCCCGTCGGGGAGGCCGTCGCCGTCGGAGTCCGCGACGTCGGGGTCGGTCCCGTACTCCACCACCTCGTCGGCGTTGGGGATTCCGTCACCGTCGTCGTCCGCGTACACGACGATGCCGGTGTGGCGCAGGTCGTAGAACGAGTGCCGCGCGCCGGTGATGTCGTAGTACTTCGCGGTGTACTTCTGGCCCTTGTAGGCCAGCGTGACCGTGGACTTCGTCGTGGCGAAGCTGTACACCACGGTGCCGGCCCCGGCCCACGACGCCGTCCGCTCGCCGAGGGGAACGCCGAAGCCCGCGGCGACCTTGCCCGCGTAGAGCCCCGAGGAGTGGGTCCGGAAGATGCTCGAGAACGTGTTGACGTTCTGTCCGGTGGTCGTGAGGTTGATGTTGGTGTCCGACCGCCACAGGATGCCCGTGCAACCCGTCTTGGTCGGGGCGGGCGACGGGCTCTCGGAGTCGATGACACAGTGCCGGCTCCCCCCCAGGATCTGGCGGAGTTGCAGCGTGCCCTTCGGCTTGTAGTCCACCTGCCGCATGAAGGCGCTCGCCGGCAGGTAGAGGGTCGCCGACTTCGTACCGCCCGACGGGAGGGTGATTCCCGAGAAGAGGATCACCCGGTTGCCGTACTCGTCGGTGGACTGGGTGATCGCGGCAGTGGCGTCGGTGGTGGTTCCGGCGGGCAGCACGACCGAGATCTCCGTGGCGTCCTCCCCGGTGGTCAGGGTGTACGTGCCGTCGGCGTTGGCCGTGGTCGAGAAGCCAGGGACCGAAGGCGCGTCGGTGCAGCCGTCCCCGTCCGCGTCGAGCCCGCTGGCGGGGGCGTCATCATCGCAGAGGTCGCCCCCGGTCGCGGCGTAGCCGCTGGGGAGGTCGCACGCCGACGTGGGAGACCCGGAGTCGCCCAGTCCGTCGCCGTCGGCGTCGACGTACCAGGTGCCCTGACCGCTGACCTCGTCATCGTCGTCGTCGGCCACCCCGTCGCAGTCGTCGTCGACGTCGTCGTCGTCGCAGACCTCCAACGCGTCCGGGTGGACCTCGGCGTCGGTGTCGTCGCAGTCCGTCGACGTCTGCACGTAGCCCACCGGGTCGGTGGCGGTCTCGCACACCAGGACCTGCGCGGCCACGTCGCCGAACCCGTCGCCGTCGGCGTCCAGGAACCAGGTGACGGTCGCGTCGCCGGTGGGGTCGTCGGGGGCGCAGTCGTCTTCGTTGTGGGCGTTGTCTCCGTCGCGGTCGGCGTCGCAGGCATCCCCGATCAGGTCGCCGTCCAGGTCGTCCTGGTCTTCGTTGGCGGTGTCGGGGCAGTTGTCGTCACTCTCGCACCAGAGGTCCACGTCGGCGTCGTTCTCCGCGTCGAGGGGGCAGATGTCGCACACCTCACCATCCCGGTCCGGCCCGTCGGGAATCAAGTCGCCGTCGGCGTCGTCGCTGTCATCCGCGCCGGCGCACAAGTCGGTCTCGTCGGGCACGCCGTCACCGTCCCAATCGTCGTCGCAGGCGTCGCCGATGTCGTCCAGGTCGAAGTCTTCCTGGTTCGGGTCGTAGGTGGCCGGGCAGAGGTCGGCCCCGTCACAGACGCCGTCTTCGTCGCCGTCATTGAAGTAGTCCGCCGGGCAGACGTCGCAGTCGGAGGGTACGCCGTCGAGGTCCGGGTCGACGGTGTCGTCACCGCCGGGGCAGACGTCCAGGCCGTCTGCAACTCCGTCGCCGTCGCTGTCCCCGACGAAGCCGACATAGGTGTACCCATCGGTGGCGTTGTAGAAGATGTGGGTGGCGGGGTCGAACGTGACGCCGGAAGGGAGCGTGCCGATCACGAGCTGACCGTTGGTGTACGCCGTGGTGAGTACGCTCACCTGGTTCCCCGCGACGCGCAGGGTCCAGTCCACCGCCCCGGTGAACCCGCTGGTGTTCCAGTTCAGCGTGAGCTTGGACTCCACCGTCGCGCTGAGGGCGCCCAACGTGAGGGTGCCGTCCACGGTGAGCCCCTCGTCGCTGGTGTCCGCGTAGTACGTCGGGTCCTGGGTGATGCTCGGAGTGGGGCAGGCGTTGCGTTGGGAGAGGCAGGCCAGGACGAAGTTGTTCGCGGTGTCGCCCGGTCGGAAGCTCGCCGACGAGGACCGCTGGAGGTACACCTGGTTCACGTCCAGGGTCCCGCCGGTGCGGGTGAACCCAAGCCCGTTGCCCTCGCCGTTGAGGTAGGCGCAGGTGCTGTTCCCGCAGTTGGCGAGCGTGCCGAGGATCGTCACGTCGTACCCACCGTCGACGAAGTTGCCCTCGCGGATGTAGACGTTGCCGTTGAAGGTGGTGTCTCGGGCCAACGCGAGGCTCACCCCGCCCGCGTTCTGGCCGGCGTTGTGCAGCTGCCCGCCGATCCAGCCGCCGAGCGGTTCAGGCGCCGAGGCGTCGACCGTGATGAGCTGCCCGATGCCGCAACTCCCGGTGTTGGGCCCGAGCTCCGCGCCGATGTCGTTCGCGCCGGGCACGACGCCGCCCGTCCACGAGCTGGCAGTTCCCCAGAGCAGGCTCGCGCTGCAGGCCTTGGACAAGGTGGCGGCCTGCGCGGTCGAGGGCGCGGCGAGGACGAGGGCCAGGACGCCCAGGGCGGCGGGGCCGAACCGCGCGGGCGAGCGACGGCGGATGGGGCTGGAGACGGCGTGCGGGTGAACGGGGTCGGACATCTTGGGCCTCGAGAGGCGCGGAGTCTAGGGGAGGCGATCCTCGATTGGCAAACGGGGTGGTTGCCGCGTCGCAATCGGTCCTGTTTGCCATGGCATCCCCAATTCGATGGATGGGCCTCGGCCTCGCGCTCACGATATTTTCTGCGCCGGCGGGCGATGCGCCGGGCCCGTCCCGAGGCGCGGTGGGGCGGGTGCGCATCGCGGCGAGGGGGGCGACGTCAGCCCCTGGCCGCGATCGGCGCCGCCACGCCGCGGCCCCAGGCCACGAACGCCGACAGCGCCCCGAGCACGGCTGCGGGCGCGCTCATCGCCGGCTCGCCGATGGCGATGTGCGTGGCCACGCCGAGCACCATCGCGACACTCAGGAGCGCCGCCGCGAGCGCCGTGAGCTTGGGCTGGATGCGCAGCGCCGAAGGCAGGATGAGCCCCACCGCCCCGAGCAACTCCGACACGCCGATGAGGCGGGGCAGGAACGCGGGCGCGTGCCCGACCCACGCCATGGCGGTGGCGAGCTCCTCGATCGGCGTGAAGGTCTTCATGGCGCCGGCGCCGAGGAACGCGAAGGCCAAGAGGCCCTGGACGGCCCAGAGTCCGAGGTGCAGGCTACGCGAAGGAGAAGAGGACATGAGGCTCCGTGGGTGGTGGCCCCAAGGGTAGGTCCGTCGCTCCGGCGCAACAAGGTGCGCCTGCGGCAATCTATGGTTGCGAATTTGCTCCAGCCGTCGGGCAGCCCAGGGCGTGCTCGTGGGTCCCGAGGAAGTCGAGGAACGCGCGCACACGCGGCGCGGTGTGCCGGCTGGCCGGCCACACCACGCTCATCGTCGGGCTGGGCGGCGACCACTCGGGGAGGACGCGCACCAGCCGCCCGGCCGCGACGTGGTCGCGCACGAGCAGGTCGAAGACGAACCCGATGCCGGCGCCGGCCACCAAGGCGGCCGGGACAAAGCCGATGGACGAGGCGACCAGGTGCGGGCGGACGGGCACGATCTGCGCCTCGGTGGCCCCCGGGGGCACCAGCGGCCAGCCCGCCGCCGCCTCGGCGTGCGACACGCTCACCGTGCGGTGGTGCACCAGCTCGGACGGATGCTGGGGTGTGCCGTGCCGCTCGAGGTAGGCGGGGCTGGCGTACAGGCCACAACCGGCCCGCCCCAGGCGCCGCACGCGCAGGCCGGCCCGGTCGTCCAGCGGGCGTGCGTGCACGCGGATGGCCAGGTCGTAGCCTTCGCCCGCCAGGTCCACGAAGCGGTCCGCGAGGTCGATGCTGACGCGCACCTGCGGGTAGGCCTGGGTGAAGGCGCTGACCACCGAAGCCAGCGGGTAGGCCGAGCCGAGGTCGAGCGGCGCCGCCATGCGCAGCTCGCCGGTCGGCTGGGCGGCGGCGTCGCGCGCCGAGCGCGCCGCCTCTTCCAGGTCGCGCACCGCGGGCGCCGAGCGGCGATACAGGACTTCGCCTGCTTCCGACAGCCGGAACGTGCGGGCGGTGCGCCGCAGCAGCTCCACCCCGAGCTCCGCTTCCAGGCGCACGATCCGCCGGCTCACGGTGGACTTGGGGACGCCGAGCGCACGCGCCGCGGCGGTGAGGCTGCCGTGCTCGACCGCCACCACGAAGGTGCCGATGGCCTCCAACGACATGGCGCTGCTCCGGAACGAGTGAGTCCAATATCGCACCCGAGGTTGCGTGTCTGCGCCGAGGCCGACGCGGCAGGGATGGAGCGGAGGCCCGGAGGGCCGCAGCGACAGCCCGGTGCCGGCCTCCGGCCGGCAGCCGCCCAACCCCTCTGTCGTCTACGCCAGGAGGACCTTGGCCGCCGCGACGATGTCCGCCTGCTGGACGAGCACCAGGTTGGCGGCACCTCCGAGCGGGATGTAGACATCGTGACCGGCCACGCGTGCCATCTTCGCCGCCACGCCCGCGTCGATGAGCGCGGTGTACACCGCTTCGCTGACCCCACCCGTTCGACGACACTCGTCGACCACCAGCACCCGACCGGTGGCCTGGACGGCCTCGACGATGTCCTGGACCGGCAGCGGCGCGAGCCAGCGGAGATCCAGCACGCGCGCGCGCTTTCCCGTCTCGGCTTCGAGCTCCTTGGCGGCGCGCAAGCTCATCCACAGTCCGTTGGCCCAGGTGACGATCGTCAGGTCCGCCCCGTCGCCGTAGAGTTTGCCCTTGCCGAGCGGGACGCTGAAGTCGGCGGCCGGGTAGGGCGTGTTCCATTCGCCGTCGCCGTCGTGGTGGAGGTCCTTGGTCATGTACAAGGC
The DNA here is from genome assembly GCA_005776735.1 of Pseudomonadota bacterium. GTDB lineage: Bacteria > Myxococcota_A > UBA796 > UBA796 > SXON01 > SXON01. Next base: position 4,575 of record SXOM01000101.1, on the reverse strand, counting down.
GATGGGCTCGAGAAACGCACACACGGCGCCGTCGACGTGGGCGGCGGCGAGGCAGGTGCGCAGCATGCCGACGGCGTCGTCGCCGCGGGCGGGGCTCGCGATGACCAGGCCGGGGATGTCGCGCAACGCGGCGACCGAGTTGTCGTTGTGGAAGTGGCCGCCGAACCCCTTCTGGTAGGCGTAGCCGGCGATGCGGACGACCATCGGGTTCCGGTACTGACCGTTGCTGAAGTACTGGAGCGAACACGCTTCGCCGCGGAGCTGGTCGCAGGCGTTGTGGAAGTACGCCAGGTATTGGATCTCGGGGACCGGGAGGAAGCCCGCCTGGCCGTAGCCGATGGCTGCGCCGAGGATGCTCTGCTCGTCGAGCAGGAAGTCGATCACGCGCTCCTTGCCGAAGCGCTTCTGCAGGTCGGCGGTGAGGTGGTACACCCCGCCCTTCTTGCCGACGTCCTCGCCGAAGACCAGCATCTCCGGGTACTTCGCCATGGCCTCGCACAGGCCGCGGTTGATCTGGACGGCGAGGTGGCGGGGTTTGTCGGCCACCGGGTCGTCGCCGCCGAACGCGTGGGCGAGGGCCTCGGCCGGTGCGGCCGTGGTCGCGAGCGCCTGGACCGGCTCGTCGTGGCGAGGGGCCAGCGGCGCGACGACCTGGGCCGCCGTGCGGAGCTTCGGCCGCTTGATCGCCTCTTCGCCGAGGGCCGCGACGCGGCTGCGCACCTCCTCGTACAGCGCCACGACCTCGGCCGCGCGCATCCAGCCGCCCCCGACGAGCAGGCGCGCGGTGGTGAGGAGCGGGTCCTTGGCCTCCTCGGCGACGATCTCGGCGGGAGAGCGGTAGGTGCTCTCGACGTCGGAGCCGGCGTGGCCGAGCAGGCGCACCGTGCGCAGGTGCAGGAACGCGGGCATGCGGTAGCGGCGCACCCAGCTCACCGCGGCCACGGCGGCGTCGTACCCATCAGGCAGATCGAGGCCGTCGCCGGCGACGTAGGCGAGGTTGGCGCGCTGCCCGAAGTTGGTGGCGATCCACCCGGCGGGGGTGCTCGTGCTGATCCCGATGCCGTTGTCTTCGCAGACGAAGAGCACCGGGCACTCGCGCCCCTGGTGGGCGAGCCACTCCGCGTGGTTGATCGCGCCGATGCCGGTGGAGTGGTTCGCGGACGCGTCGCCGAAGGTGCACAGGGCGATGCGCGTGTCGCCCGGGCGGCGCGCGATGCCGAGCGCCATGCCGACCGCCTTGGGCAGGTGGCTCGCGATGGTGCTGGTCTGCGGGGGAATCTCGAGGAGCTTACTGCCGAAGACCTTGTGCCGGCCGCCCGCGATGGGCTCGTCGGAGCTGGCCGCGAGGCCGAGCATCACGTCCATCAGCGGGGTGGCGCCCGGCACCTGGCGCCCGCGCTGCACGTAGAAGGCGCCGCTGCGGTAGTGCAGGAACGCCGGGTCGTCGGGGCGCGCGGCGCTGGCGACGACGGCGTTGCCCTCGTGGCCGGCCGAGCCGATCGTGTAGAAACACTCGTTCCGCGCCTTGAGTGCCCGCGCCGCGAGGTCCAGGTGTCGGCTCTCGAGCTGGCTGGTGAACAGCTCGATCGCGTGGCGAGCGGTGAGCGAGGTGCCCTCCCGCACCGGCGCCTCGGGGTCGGCGCGGGTCGGACCCTCCGGCAACGCGGCGAGGAGGGCGAGGAAGTTCTTGTCGACGATGCCTGCGCGGTTGACGGCCATGACGGGGCGGGGGCTATCAAGGTTCGGTGGGGCGCGGCGCCGCGACCGTCCCGAAGGCGGCAGGGTCCGGCGCGCCGCGCGTCGCGGTGTGAGATCGGTGTGGGATTCGGCGGCAAGGGCCCCGACGTACGGTGCCGGTGTTCCCCGGACCCTCCATGACCCTTCGTCGCCTCACCGCTTCCGCCCTCGTCCTCCTCCTGGCCGCGCCGACGTTGCACGTCGGCACCGCCGACGCCGCGTTCATCCGGCGTGTCGTCGTTTCGGACACCGTCTACTGGCAGGCGGGGACGCTCAGCACCTCGAGCCGGGTGGTCGTCACCGCCGACGCCGACAGCGCGGCGGCGGGCTACGAGGTCGAGGTCGAGAGCGAAGCGGGCGACGAGACGGTCACCTTGACCGAGACCGACACCTGGCTGCACGGCAGCGCCACGATCGCGGCGCTGCCGACGTCGACGGCCACGCTCACGCTCACGGTCTACGACGAGCTGAACGTGCCGCTCGCGAGCTTCGCCGGCACCCTCGACGCCGACGGTCGGCTCACGATGGGCGACGCCAGCGCGGTGTCGGCCGACGACACGTCGGGGTGCGCGTCGCGGAGCGGCTGTGGCACCTCCGACGCCACCGGCAAGGGCGACGCCGCCGATCTCGAGGTGCGCTCGGCCCGGTACAGCAACCACGCCTTCGGCTCCGCGATCGACGTCTACCTGGCGGGCGCCGATGCATGGTCGGCCAGCTCGGCCAGCCTCACGGTCACCGAGTCGGTGGCCGGCGAAGAGGTGTGCTACGCCTACGACGCCGACGGGAACTGCCTCAAGTGGGGATCGACCACCACGACGGTCCGCGCCGAGTCGGAGCTCGACTTCGACGACCTCGGCTCGGTCTGGGAGGGGACGCTCGACACCGCGCCCGAAGGGGAGGTGACGTTGAAGGTCGAGTCCCAGGACGCGCGCGGCAAGAAGATCGAGAAGACCAAGGTCAAGGTGGGCCTCCCGTGGGAGGACGGCGGTGCGGGCATCGCGACGGTGTCCACCGACGAGGACCCGCTCACCCGGGTGGGCCTGTACGACTGGATCGACACCGGGTTCAACCAGACCTTCCAGAGCGCGGGGGACCGGCGCGGCTATGGTCAGGGGAAGTACGGACTGGAGCTGGACGGCATCGGCGCGGGTTGGGTCGCCCATTCGGAGGGCTGGACCTACGGCGACGACGTCCCGGTCTCCGCCGAGCTCGAGCTCACCAGCGGGGAGGAGGTGACCGTCCCGGTCAACAGCTACCAGCGGCGCGTGAAGCCCGAGTTCTATTGCGAGGACATCCGCTTCGAGTACGGAACCGGCGCGACGTTCGGCAAGATCCTCATCAACGGGAGCACGCTCACGGTGGACACCGGGAGCGTGAGCCTCGCCGACGAGAGCGCGTTCCGGAAGTCCGCGGGGGACACCCGACGCGCGGTGCTCACGGTGGAGGACCTGGAGGCGCCGGTGTGTGCCGGCGGCACCTGCGTGCAGCTCGCTGCGGACGACGCGGGGGAGGTGTGCAGCCTCGCGGTGACGCAGTACGCCGCGGCGCTCCCGTTCGCCGACGACGGCGTCGAGATCGAGCTGGTGGCGACCGACGACGAAGGCAACGAGCTCGGCAGCACGGTGCTCACCCCCGAGTTCGACGACGAGCTGACGGTGGTCTTCGGCGTGGACCTCGCCTTCACCGGCAACCCGGTGGGCCAGTCCCTCAGCGGCAAGCTGAGCCTGCTCGGTGAAGCCGACAAGAAGGGCAAGCAGCCGACCCTGGCCAAGGGGAAGTTCTACGCGATGGCGACCATCGGCGAGTCGGGCTTCCTCGAGCTCGCGGGCATCGACAAGGACGACGCCGGGGACCTCGACGAGGCCTCGGTCATCGCCGGCGAGGCCCTGGAGCTGACCGGCGACCTGGGGGACAACACGCTCGCGCCTCCGCTCGCCGCGACCTGTGGCAACGGCAGCGGAACCAAGGCGGCGTCGTCGCAGACGAGCACCCGCCCGCAGTTGCTCTGAGCGGGATTCTACGAAGGGTAGATCGCCCCTACCCGATGTAGAACCGGCGCGTGCGCGGGGGGGCCGGGGCTGGCACGCGCCGTGCAATGTGGGGGGGTGCACCCCAGGAACCCCGATGGTCACCCTCCTCCTCCTCGCGCTCGTCTCCGCCTCCGCCTCCGAGCCGCCCGCCCCGCAGAACGCGTACGAAGTGTGGGCGGCCGGCCGCACCGTCCACTACGTCGGCGCGCACCGCATGGAGCCGGGCGAGACCGCGTGGGGCATCAGCCAAGCGGTCGGGGTGCCCGTCCCGGTGCTGCGGGCGCTCAGCACGCTCGACCTCGATCACCTCCAGGTCGGCGACTGGGTGGCGTTCCCGGTCACCGACGCCAACCTCGACGCGGCCGGGGTCTGGAACACGCCGGAGGAGTGCGGCTGCTGAGGCGCTGCGGCTGCGATGCGATGGCGAACCTGACGGCGAACGCCGCCGCCGCTCGGGGCGACGGTTGCGCGGCGAGCGGCGCCGCTCCACGGGCAAACGCCGCGAATCGCGGATTGCTCGACGAGCGGGTTCTCCTGTCGCGACACATGCCGCTCGTCGCGGCGACAGAACTCGGATCTCTCGCCCCAGAGATCGGAGTTGTGTCGCCCCCCGGCGGCGCTCGGGGCGGCGGTTGCACGACGAGCGGCGCCGCTCCACGGGCAAACGCCGCGAAGCCCGGGCAGAACGGCCTGTCGATCCAGGTGGAATCGGCGCGGCTCCCGCGCCGGACCGCCCGCCGGCCGAGGCCTGGGCCGATTGCGGAGGCGTGCCCCCGGAGCTATTCGGAGCCGGTGAGCGTCGTCCCCG